>JANNNS010000318.1:0-20370 GCA_031398645.1 Acidobacteriota bacterium | reverse complement strand
CAGGGTCGAAAGTTCGGCTGCGATCTCCTGCGGCTCAAGCACATTCGCATCGAATTCGATATCGAACTGGTATGCGGTTATGCCCTTGCCGGTCAGGTCTTTGACTGAGACCGGAACAATAACTTCCGAACCAGGCTCAGCACTTAGGTTGGCAGCTTCGACAGCGACCGCCTTTTCGGGATCGATCTGGCGTGACGCTTCCGGACGGGCCAGAAGGTTACTCCAGTTGCCGGTGACATCGCCCATCAGGATACCTACGTAGTCCTGATTCGTTTGAGGAGTGCCGACACCGCTCGGATAGCTGCGGCTCGCCGGGATAAACCTCCACGTTCCAGTGATGCTCGGATTCGCGATGTTGACCACCCACTGTGAAATGTAGGCGGCATCCAGGCCCGAGACCGTTCCGTTGTTGCTGACATCCGCCGCTGCCAACTGATTGGCATTAAGCGTGATCAGCCCAACAACGTGCTGCGAGATCAACGATGAGTCGAGACCGCTGATACCGTTGCCATTATTAGCCTGTGGAGCTTTAGACGGCGTAACCGTGTATGCTCCAGACCCAAGGCCGCTCAACGAATAGTTGCCGCCCGCGTCGGTCGTGGTCGAAACATCCACCGACCCGTCTGCAAAGAGGTTGGCATTGGGTACCGGACGGAACGACGGAGCGTTTCCGTACGAAACCACACCGCTGATCGATGACGAAATTACCGTCACGAGGCCGTTTGTCGTGTTCGCACAGGGGACGCCTTCGTTAAGCAGCATTCCGCCGAAGTTCATTGCGCTGGTCGTGCCGATAGCGCCATTTGCCTGGAACCGGATATTCATCAGAATTCCCGAACCAGTCAGTGGAGCCGTCCCATAACCGTTAATGATCAGTGTTCCCGCGGTCGTGCTGTTGACCGAGAACGAGTAAGTCGAACTCAGCGTACCCGCCTGGTCGATCCCGATGTAGGAAAGAACCGACGAGTTGTAGTTCAGCGTGTAAGTGAAGCTGAGAATGCCGCGGCCGGTCGTGTCGTCAATATTGAGCGGCACTACGACCTGCTGATTCGTCAGCGTCGTGATGTTCGTCGGGATCGAGATGTTGTTGCAGGTGGCTACGGTCGCCGTTAGAACGACATCGTTTCCGGTACCGCCCGTGTAGCTGATGCTATACGTGGTTCCTGAGACAACAAAGGTCCCGCCCTGCGGCAGACCGGCAAAGGTTCCGGTAACCGCATCGGCACCGTCATTATTAACGATCACGAAGCTGTTACCCGAAGAAACCGCGAAACCGGACGTAACGTTGAGCGTTGCGCCGCCGAGGTTTACCGTTCCCGTTACATTCAGCTGGTCATGTCCCGTGCCGGGCGTCAGTCCATTAAGTTCAATGTTGACTGTCGAGCTCGGAACCAGCGACAGGTTGCCGCTGTTAATGATGCCAGGACTGTAGCCCGGGCTAAGCTGCGCTCCCGCCGATGTGACGCTCAAAGCGCCGGTGATGGTCGGTGTGCCCAGAAGCGTGATTGCTTTGTTCACGACCACTGGTCCCGCATAGGTGCCGCTCAACGCCGTGACCGTGCCGCCCGCAGGAACGTAGTTAATACCTTCCTGAATGTTGTCCAGGGTGGGATTAATTTTTGCACTGTCAGCGTTAACGGTGACATTTGCGTGGTTGCCCTGGAAGCCAGGGGTCGCCGGCTGAGTGTCAACACCGCTGTTGAGGAACGGGGAATAATCGATGCGGCCCGATTGTGCACCCGTCATGGTCGGATGTGAAGCAGGAGCTACGGCCGTACCTCCATAAAGAACAGGTATCTGGCTGAGGTATGAGGGTTCGCCCGTAGCCGCGGTCGTTCGCGTAACGTTTGTTCCCAGATAATTTCCCGACAAATCCAACAACCCGCCGGTCGCAGGTTCGCGGAACTCGATGTCACTATACCAGTTTCCGGAGATGTTGTTGCCCCTGGCCGTCAGCGGACTAGGGTTAACTCCGCAACCTTCACACCGATAGAGGAGGCCAACCGTCCAGTTGTTGGTCACGAAGTTTTCTTCGATGACACCGCCGTTGTTGTCAACCAAATGAATACCGGTGCGATTGAAGTCGATAATGTTGCGGCGAATCGTCACTCCAAAGGACGACTGTCCAACGTATATACCATTCCGGTTGCCGGTGATCTTATTGTTTCGGATCGTTACATTCGCACTTGCACCGACATTAATACCCTGGTTATGGGGATTGTCCCATGTAGCGACAGCATTTCCGTTACGTGTGATGGTAAATCCATCGATCGTCACACCTGGAGCTGACAGGATCATTACGGTGTCTGGTCCGCCCGAGTTGTATTGTCCGGTAATTGTCGTTACATCGACACCGGATCCGAGAAGCGTGATACCGGCCTTCGCCGGGCCACTTATTGACACGTCCTCGTTGAAGTTGCCGGGACAAACCTTGATGGTTGCACCAGCAACAGCAGCGTCAACGGCCGCCTGGATCGTGGTGGTTGCCGGGCCGGCGGCATCGCAGTCCGTCGTGCTAGCTTGTCCGTCTTCGTCGACCATAGTCGGAAGCGGTTCGAAGTCAAAAATGGTCGTGTTCGATGTAGTGCCGAAAACGAACTTATCGATGTTTTCTGTGTAGCCGTCGTTGTAGGGCTCGCCGACACGAATTCCGAGGAACGAATCGGTAACCCTGATCCTTACGCCCGGATACTGCGACAAAACCTGTGACCAAGTTTTCGGCGTCGTTCCCGGTTCACCACCACCGCCGACACCAGCCGGCCATGTGGCACCTGAATAGCGCCAGAGAGCGGTACCGCCCTTGATCGCATCCCATTCCTTCCATGTATCCTGCGTTACAGCACCGTTGTCACTCGGGAGAAATATAAGACGACGCTGAAATGTATCACTGCCGTTGAAATCAACGTTAAACTGAAGGTAGCCGGAGCGGTTTGCACTGCCCCCGCCGTTTCCGGCAGACGGATTGTAGGTCGAATATTTCAGTTCGTTAATGTCGGCAAGAGCCGTCCCGGAGAACTGGTACGTCGCCAAATTCGGGCGGGAGGTGCCTGACGTGCTGATCTGAACGCTCCCTGCACCTTCGGGTGCCGTTCCGGGACCGTTCACAAAAGTGCCGAGTGAATTGTTGATGCCTTCGGGTGCCGTGTCCTGGTAGAAGAACCAGTCGGTCAGATTCGGCGTTGCCGTCAAGTCGGCGGATGTGACAGTTTCAACATTCGCGGCTACAACATTAGAGCGTGAGGTGTTGTCAATTGCGAGATAAGGAAACTGCATTGCCGGGAACCAGCCATATCGGTTTCCGCCGACGGTTGTGCCGATAATGTCCGAAGGGCTACTTAACGTCCAAGTCTTGAGCAAAGCACCTGCGGAGTTGTAAATGCTCAAGTCAACTGCTAAAACGCCGCCATTACTGTAGAAGTGATGTTTGAATGTGTACCAACCAGAGGAATTAGTAACAACGAAATTGTCGTTAGCCGGATTCCGCGGCCAACCGAGCGTGGTATTGCCAACATTGCAAACGAAACGATTGCCGCTTCCGACAGGGCCTGCATCGCTGTAAAAGCCGCAATTGAACATGAAATCCCTGCGGTGATTGCCGTCGGGCTGGCTTATTGCTGATGTATAGTCAAAACGACTGTCGTTGGCGTAACCGCCGGCGGTGTTCAAGTAGATGTCAAGCGACGTGGTGTATCCATTCGCCGGAAAGGTCGCGTTGTAGCCGCCAAAATGGGTGGAGTTTCCCGGGACTGCTTGTGCGTGAAAACTTCCCGTTTTCGAAGCGATACCGTTCGTACCCGACGGTACGCGGTTCACCGTCACGGACGGCGACCAAATGCCGTCGTTCTCGAAGCCTTGGAAATACTGACTGACTTCGGTACGGTTCGCGGTTTGATCGTCCCCGATCGTCTTCCTGGATCTTTTGAAGTCCTGGGCGTTCGCGAGGTCTGTGTTTGCTGCTTGGACTGCTGAAAGGTCAAGTAGTCCTGTTGCCGCTGAACCGGCAAAGATGGCACCTGCAGCAAACAATACAAGCAGAACGAGGAGGGATCGTCGTCCCTTGCTTATAAAGCCTTGATTGCTCGTCTTATTGCTGCTAGGCGAGTCGGGCAGATTGCGGGTCATATTTTCTCCTGTGTAATCCTTAATTGATAGGTAGTGATAGGGTGATCCTGAACAACTTGGGAGCATTAAGGTATGCGATTCCTTGGGTTGGACGAGAACGAATAGGAGGTGATCGGCGGTGTCCAAAATAGGATTTGACCGCCGAAACTAGAACACTTCCAAAATTCTACGATTATTTTCGAATCTTCAGCCGAAATACAGGTCGAGGTCTTGGGCATTAGTGAGGGACCTTTTCCAAAGGCTGAAAAAGAATAATACGTTAAGATAACATATCGGAAGGCACAATTGTAAACAAAGATATAGCATAGAGGTGTAATCGGCTTCCTTTTCCATAAAAGAGTGATTCTGGCGCATTGCTCCCATACACATCGTAGGCTCACGCGACGGGGGTCTGGATTGCGGAGGCGCTCTGCTGCGAAAGATCCCATGATCTGGGCGGAGAATGGCGGTTTGCTTTAGACTTCTGCCTTTTCATTCGTTTGATACGTTAAGATATAAGGAGGGTGTAGAATTTGGACGTCGAGCCTAAGTAGAAGCTATGTCAGGATTTTTTGAAGTAATGATCGAACGCAATTTCTCCAGTGCGCACCAGCTTCGCGGGTACAAAGGGAAGTGTGAGAACTTGCACGGGCACAATTATAAGATCGAGATCTTTGCAAAGGGCGAGGAATTGAACAACATCGGGTTGCTGATAGATTTTGGCGATCTTAAAAAAGCGGCGGATGAGATAGTTAAGTACCTTGATCATCGCAATCTCAACGAACTTCCGCCTTTTGATGAGGAGTTGAACCCGTCGGCTGAGAACATTGCTCGATATTTTGTCGAGTATCTCAACACCCGCTTAGACGACGAACGCGTCAAGGTCTATAAGGTGCGTTGTTATGAAACTCCGACCAGCGTGGCCACTTATTACAGTGGCTAGGCTCCCGTTCATTTGACCGGCCTTTCCATCACATCATTTATGCCGACCGAATCACCGTAAGGGAATTCGAGAGTTCCCCTTTTTTCGAATCCGTGTTTCTCATAGAAAGGCCGTGCGCGGCTGTTGAGCTGCCACACGCCAAGCCATATCGAATCTTTCCCAAGCCGCTTAGCTTCCTCGATGCAATGATAAAGCAGGGCCTCGCCGATCCCTTGCCGCCAAACGCGTTCGAGAATATAGATCCGCTTGAGTTCGATCGTGTTCGCGGCCCGCACGCACGGTTCGCGGCTGTCGTCGACCAGTTTCGCGTAACCAACGGCAAGATCGTCGCGATAGGCGATGAAGAAACTGGTTCGCGGATCGGCAAGCTGTTCGCGTACAGAATCGACCTCAAATGACTCGACGATATAGTCCGCCAGGTCGTGCGGGTCATCCTGCTCAAAGTAGGCCTCATAGAATGTCGCGGACGCTAGTACCGACAGCAGCCGTGCGTCGCCTGCTGCCGCCTTTCTTATCTGAAGATCACTCATCTGCACTCAGTCCAAAAACTAGAACAATATCGGCATTTGTAACGTAACAATCCTTTGACTTAAGATTCTATAACCTAACAAATTCCTATATTTCTTCAAGGAGCCCAATGAACAAGTTTAAGACTAAATTTGTAGCTTTTCTTATTCTGGCCGCGATCGTGATCGTGCCGAATGGTTTTATTTCGTCCGCCAATGCCCAGACTTCGGTACCAAAGATCCAGTTCGAGAAATACACCCTGCCGAACGGTCTGCAGGTCATTTTGCACGTCGATAAAAAGCTGCCGGTGGTCCACGTCAACCAGTGGTTTCACGTCGGCTCGGCAAA
Organism: Acidobacteriota bacterium; assembly: GCA_031398645.1. GTDB lineage: Bacteria > Acidobacteriota > Blastocatellia > Pyrinomonadales > Pyrinomonadaceae > OLB17. The sequence goes on along the minus strand of JANNNS010000318.1, from coordinate 14,471 downwards.
TGAACGGCTCGGCCGCAGCGGTTTTGCTCATTTGTTCGAGCATATGATGTTCCAGGGCTCGAAGAACGCAAATAAAGATTATTTCACCTATGTCGAGGCTGCCGGAGCCAACCTGCTTGAAGGCGGTGTCAACGGCACGACCGATCAGGACCGCACCAACTATTTCGCGACCGTTCCCTCAGGCAATCTTGAGAATTTGCTCTGGCTTGAGGCCGACCGCCTTGCCACGCTGCCCGATGCACTGGATAAGACGAAGTTCGATAACCAGGTCATGGTCGTTAAAAACGAACGGCGCCAGGGCCTCGAGAATCAACCCTACGGCCGCGGTTTCAAGATCATGCTGCAGAACCTCTTCCCGATCGGCCATCCCTACAACACCGACGTTATCGGCGAACACACCGATCTCACTGCCGCCAGCCTTGACGACGTAAAGGAATTTTTCCGCACCCATTATTCGCCGAACAATATGTCGCTGGTCATTGCCGGCGATTTTGATCCGGCCGAAGCAAAACGGCTTGTCGAAAAGTATTTTGGAACGATCGCCCCGGGCCCGGCACTAGATCGTCCCGCCAAAGCGACGATGTCGATGTCGGGCGAAAAAGTTCTCGAGGTCCGCGATCGCGTGCCCGCTGAACGCGTTTATTTCGGCTGGCATACGCCTGCATATTTTGACGCTGGCGACGCCGAACTCGAACTCGCCGCGACAATTATGACCGACGGCCTGTCGGCCCGGCTAAATAAGGCTCTCATGTACGACAAGCAGCTTGCGTCGAACGTCACTGCTTTTCAATCCGGCCAGCCGTTATCGGGCTTTTTTATGATGTGGGTCACGGCCCGGCCCGGAGCAGACCTGAAACAGATCGAGCAGATCGTCGGCGAAGAGATCAACCGCCTTGCAAAACAGGGGCCAACGACCGACGAACTCAACCGGGCAAAGACCAAATGGGAGTTTGGTTTCGTGTCGGGACTGGAAGCCATCGGCGGCTTCGGCGGCAAATCCGACCGCCTGAATATGTACAACACATACCTCGGCGATCCGGGCAAGTTCGAAGCTGATCTCGCTCGTCACAACGGCGTCACTGCCGAGAGTATGAAGGCCGCCCTGGATAAGTACCTAAACAATAAAGATCGCGTGAACATCCGGTTCCGGCCCGAAAAGTCTAGCAAGGCTTCGGACGTCGCCGTCGACCGCACCAAGGAACCTGCACTCGGCGGCGACAAGCCGTTCACCGCTCCGACCGTCAAGACCGCAAAGATCGAGAACGGAATGGACATCTACGTGGTTGAAAAACCTGAGCTGCCAAAGGTTGCGGTCACGCTTGCGACGCGTGCCGGAAGTGTTGCGGATGGGGCGGGCAAGGCCGGGCTATCCAGCATGACCGCCCGCATTATGCGTCGCGGCACCGCGACCAAGAACGCGATTCAGATCGACGAAACAATGGGCAACCTCGGCAGTGCCCTTGGCGGAGGTGCCGGCAAAGAGAGCGCTTCATTTAACATGGAGGTCCTCAAGCGAAATCTTGGGCCGGCGATGGCTGTGATGTCGGATGTCGTGTTGAATCCGTCGTTTCCTGCGGATGAGTTCGACCGCGAAAAGAAACTGACGCTCGACAATCTGGCTCAAGCCGCAAGCAATCCCAATGCCGTCGCAAACCGCGTGGCAAGCATGATCGCATTCGGTGCCGATCATCCCTACGGCCGTCCGTCCGGAGGCTTGCCGGGAACGATCTCAGCCCTGACCCGAGAAGATCTGATGGCATTTCACAAAACCTACTGGAAGCCGGGAAGCTCGGCTCTCGTTTTCGTCGGGGATATCACGCTTGCCGAAGCAACGAACCTTGCCCGTCAGCAGTTCGGCAGTTGGACAGGCGGGGCGGCTCCGGCGATCAACATTGCAGCGACCGCACCGATGCCTGCTGGGAAGATCTACATCATCGACCGTCCGGGCTCGGCCCAGACGATCGTCTCGCATATCCTCAAGGCACCGGAACGCAAGTCGCCGGACTATTACTCGCTTGCCCTTGCTAATGCCGTTTACGGCGGCGGTTTCGGTACGCGTTTGAACCTGAATCTTCGCGAGGACAAAGGCTGGTCGTACGGAGTTTTCGCGTTCCCGCAGCAGTTGTCGAAAGCCGGAACGTGGATCGCGAACGGCGGCGTGCAGACCGATAAGACAAAGGAGTCAGTCGTCGAATTTATGAAGGAAATGCGCGGCATTGCGGGTGAAAAGCCGATCACGGAAGCCGAGTTTACGACGGCTCGGCTAGCCAAAGTCCGCGGCTACGCTCAGCAGTTCGAAGCCTATGGCCGCATCACGCAGCAGGTCGCTGACCTCTGGTTCTACGGCCTGCCGTTGACCGATCTGCAGGCGGAGACCGACGAGATCGGAAAGCTCCAGATCGCCGCCGTGAATGCGACCGCCGCCAAATATGCCGCTCCCGCCGGAACCGCTCTCCTTCTGGTAGGCGACCGAGCCAAGATCGAAGCCGGCATCCGCGAACTCAACCTCGGCGAGATAGTTTTCCTTGATGTAGAAGGAAAACCGGCCAGCAAGTAGCAAATTCTCCGACCCTTGCGCCGCCCCCGCTTGCGGAGCGAGAGGGAAGTGGTTTGTAAAGAAAAGGCCTCGTCGCGTGACGAGGCCGATCTGTCACAAGCTGAACGCTTTACTTCGGCATCGGATTAAATGTGAGAGCTCTGACGAGTACGGTCTGGGTCACGGTTCGCATCGCGATCGTTGAATCATTGGCCTTCGTTCTGGCGTCAGCGGTGCCGTAATGCTTGAGAGAAATAGCATCGAATTTACCATTTCGATCGGCACTAAAATCGACCGCGTCCGCATAGCTATTGTACGTGACGACCAATCCTAAGTCCCAATCGCCGGGACCCTCGGTCGTAGGCTTGGTGAAGTAACCGTAGCTTACGATCAATCCCTGCTTCTTCTGCTCCTCCATCAGAGGCACTGCGTTTGTTCGCAAAAAGGTCGTAAAGTCGCTAGTCTTTCCTGGCAAGACGTCAAAATAGGTCACCCGTGATACCGCTCCGGTGGTCGTAGCCGGCGGCGTCGGTGTCTGTGCCTGTGCGCCGATCGCCAAGACGCACGCGAAAAGCATGCCTAGATAAACTCCTTTCATAATTGTTCTCCTGTCAGATACTGAATGCGAGCAAAGGCAAGTAGGCGACGTTCTGATCGTTGCCTCGCTCAATTCAGGCAACTATCAAGCCAAAATTTCGTTCTCCTCTAACTAAACGAGAACCGGAACGAAACAGGGTCAACCCTTGGAACCATGCTTATCTAGTTGACGCTCATGTTTTATGTCAGCGCTCTTTTCAGCTCTTAAATCAAATGCGAGGTGCCGAATTCTAGAACAGTGGGAGGGACGCAGCTGCAATTTAGACGAGTTTCTATACGATACGCTCATTCGAACGTTTGTCAATCACTTGGTCCAGCCTCAAAGGAAGGCTCCGGCGGGGTTGCCGAGGCCTTGAGGCTGGCGGGCGTTTTGTGGTTTTCAGGTTCTCGTAGGATTTTGCTACCCGGTCGATAGGACCGTAGACGGCAAAGCAGCGGCTGATCCCGCCGAAGGCGGCACATAGCCACGTCGTTCACGGCGTGGTTAACTGAACGATTGATCAAAGAGGGCGTTTTAAGGTCCTTTATTACGTCGGCTTAAGCCATCCAAACGACTAATCCCGGTAAAACGGGCTACGGTAAAACAGACCCGCCGTACCAACTCCCTAAGCGGTCGTGGCTATGCGTCGCGAAAACGCAACCAGAAGCAGGACAACAACCGGAATGAGTTCGACCTCGCCGCTTGCTGTTGCGTGTATAAGATCCTTGACAAGCAATGCAACATGTGCGAAGGTACTTCACTCGGTCTTGCCGGGCCGCTGATCCTTGAAGTTCTAGTACGGCTTAGCCTAGGATGCGGAACTTAGGTCCACGGTCGTGTCAGAGCCGGTGCCAAAACGCTGCGTCACCGCTATAACTGTTGCAAGACCGAGGTTTATCGCGAAGTTCGTCCCACTATGGTGCTTATTTGCGGTTTTGGGACGATATTTGTACTAAGTCACGTTACTGCAACATTTAGGCCGTCCCAAAATGGGACGAAAGTGGGACGCCTCGCGACGTCGACGATTCCCATCGGCCATTTCCAAACTACCGGCGCCCGCGGTCGAGTTGAGACGGCTGGCTTTTCAATGCATCTCGTCTTCGCATTCGGCTTTTTCGACCATCTGTTTTTCCTTTTCATTCGCCTTGGAATCGAGCACTGCCTGCGCGATACGCAGACGGAGGAGCAGGCGAATATCGGAGCGTTCGAATCTGTCTGCCAATTTTACGGTGCGCTTGAAATCGGCCCGTGCCAGATGCTTTAGCAGCGTCATCGAATTCGGAACGTGACGCAGTGCCGCCCGGTTAGCGGCGTCGAAGAGCAATTCTCCGGAAACGGTCGAGCCGTAATCATAAAACTCATCAAGCAAGACAGCGGCACGGATGTGTTTGTTCATTTGCTCGATGCCTGTTTCGGCGATTACGAAGGCCGATTCTGGCTCGACTGCAGCATACACCGCCGAGATCCGAGAAGCTGATTCCACGCCCGTGTAATCGATCGGACGCTGCATAACCAGGGCCAAAGCTTCGTCCAGCAATTCCTTCGCTTTTCCAGCTTCGCCTTTGGTGGCGAGCGAGGAAGCGAGTTCGATCAGGGTTCCGATCCGTTCCTGGTCGGTCTTTAGCGTGGCAAGCATTTTGCGGACTTCTGCCGCATCGCCCCGTTTGGCTTTGGCGATCGGCAGTGCGATCCGAATACGCTCGAACAGAAAGGCGTAACCCTCTCGGTCAGTGATCTTGGCGGCCAGCGCCTGTGCTTTTTCGGGCTCGTTCTGGTCGAGAGCTTTTTGGATGATGTCCGCATACCGCTGGTTGCGCACGTTCGGAGCGGCCCGGCCTGCCTCTTCGGCCAACTGCTCAATTGTCTTCTCTTTCAGCGCGACGTTGAAATACGAAGCACTCTCGGTAACGGTATCGAGGTCGCGTGCGGCCTTCGGCCCAACTTTCACGCGAATGCGCGGTGCAAGAGCCGGGGCATGCTGAAGAATTTCCGGCATTAGTGGACCGATCGAAGGAGCACTGGGATTCGGCTCAGCCAAATAGGCACGTCCGGCGATCTCGACGAGTTCGCGCATTTCCGCGTCGGAAAACAAGGGCGGCATTTTCTTCTCTTTGTCGCGGTCCGCACGCCGGTTGATCTCGGAAGCGGCGTTGATAAATGCCCCTACCTGCCAGAGATCGATCTCCGCCTGGGCACCGGGCGCGGGGCGAGGTGCGGGCCTCGCCGAATTTCCAGCAGCCGATGGTACGCGGATCTTCGCGCCTCTGATCTTGGCGAGAACGTCTCCGCCGAGAGTGGCGGCGAGCCGGGCATCTTTCGTGTGCAGGTCTTTGAGTGTCGTAATAAACTCATACGCAATACCTTCGGCGGCAAGCTGAGAGCGGGCGAGCGCGTAGGCTTTGTCCGGGTCTCTCGCGGCCATTATCGAAGCAAGCTGCAATTCCAGTTTAGCCGGTTGAAGCGGGTCGTAATCCGGGAGCAGCTTTGTCTTGAGCGCGTCCAGGGCCGTGCTCGCCGCTTGCGTGTCGTGGTGTGCAAGCGTAACGACATATTGGTAGCGCAGCTCGGCCAAAGTATCACGTCTGGAGAAATACTCGTTTCGTTCGGTGGTGCTCATCCCTTCTTCGGGCTCGCGCGTATTTGCAAACATAGTTTGCAGCTCGCTGAAGGCTTTCTCATAGGTGGCACGGGCCGTACGTTCGTCGTGTTCCCACATAAGATCCGCGATCATCGTTCCTATTTGAATGCGGTTCTCGGGGACGTTGTACTGGCTGAACTCTCGAGCGACCTCGGAGAGCAAAGCGAGGGCGTTCTGTTTTAATTCCGGCGACAGGTCACCGCTCCTAACTTCCGGCGACGCGACCTGCCCGGCGGCAGTTTGAAAAGCCAGCCCCAAGATAAGAAAAAGGGCACATAATTTATTCGTTGTCATACGGGTGTCTCGATTTTATATTCTCTGTCTAAGCAGCTTACGGCCTGTTTGCGTCTTTCATCGCGGTTGCCAGAAGGGCGTAGACCGCCGTCCAGGCTTCTTTCATTTCAGCGGTATATTCCGCACCGAGGGCACATTCAAACGTATATAACAGGGCCGATCCGACCGTTTCGTAATGATGGTCCTCCACTCCGTATCCCGCGTGTCGGGCACCCATCTCCCGAACCGCCGGAAGGAGTTCGTCAAGGTGGCCTAAACCGTTCACGGCGGCTTCCAGCATTTGCATCAGCTTGAGCCGCTGCTCGCCCATGTCCGGTTTGAAAAGCCGTCGCAGTTTAGGGTCGAGCTCAAACAGCCGGGCGTAAAATAGGACGGCGGCTTCCTCCGATAGTCGTCCTATTTTTTCGAAACTCGTCCTTACCAGATCGATCTGTTCTTCGGTCATAACTTGTGCTCTACCAATCCATAACCAGCAGATCAGCCGATCTGCCCGGGGCAAATCCGCCCATCAGTTCGAAAAGGGTGTTCATCGCACTTCGTGACGGCCCAAAATCGTTGTTGGCGATACGCTTGTCTACTTCACGGGGTGCGATGCAGCCGACCAACCAGCCCGGATGTGAAGCTTCGTGAAGCAAGATTCCGGCATTGCTACCGCCGCTGTGGTTTGTGTTGTGTCCGTGAACCCTGAGGCATCGTCCGGTCTCGTTCACTCCCTTCTTCTTCTCTCCGTCTTTGCCGATCTTCCCCTTAACGTTCTGAGATATGTCCATTCTCATTTCGTACGGTTTTTCCGGACGCGGTTTGAGTTGTACATAGTATTTCGATCTGTTGCTGTCGGTTCGGAATCTTTCCAGCGTATCGAACCGTGCAACGACCTCGACATCACCGCCGAAAGTTTCCAAACGAATCCCTTTATGGCCGATACGAAACGTCGACTGGCCGAATCCTACGCTGAGCGCCGCGGACGTGAGATTGGCAATTGTCCCAAATGCTCCCGGGAGAATTCCGCCCGCGAAAAGATCGGGCAGATCAAATACGTCGGTAAACCGTCCGGACAGGACTTTTCCACCTCTAACGACGATCATTCGTCCCCAACGCCCGTTTTTGCCCATAAAATTCACCTCTTCGAGAGGTGTTCTGGTCATGATTGCTGTTATGTTTGACATGATTCTAAAGCTCCGCTTTGTTAAAAATTGGCGGCTTGCGTATTAGGATCATTTAGCCGCTCATCATGAAATGCGTTTGAAAGCGAGAAAAGCTATCATTTCGGTCCGATATTTTTCGGATAAAACTGAGCGGACCTGTCGGAAAGAAAGCGAGGGTGGCGAAGTTTGCTGGACAAGAAAAAAAAGCAGCCTGCAAAAAATGCAGACTGCTTTAATTTCGGAAATGTGGTCGGGGCGAGAGGATTTGAACCTCCGACCTCACCGTCCCGAACGGTGCGCTCTACCAGGCTGAGCCACGCCCCGACATCAAGTAACTGAGTCTATGTTAACGCCAATGCGAAGTCAAACTGCTTCGCTCGGCGTTTCGGCAGCCGCTTCGCTCTTGCGTTCGCGGCGGGCCTTGATGAACTCGATAATGATCGGCAGTATTGACAGGAACACCACGACGATAACGACCTTGTCGATGTGGTCCTCTAACAGAAAACCTTCAATACCGAAGACATTCCGCATAAATTGTTCGACCAGGCTGCCAAGGAAATATCCGGCGAGCAGCATGCTGACGATCCAGAGAAGTCCACCGAAAACATTGTAGAAAATAAAGTTGCGATAGGACATCTCCGCAGCACCGGCAACGATCGGGGCAAACGTGCGGACGATCGGCACAAATCGCGCGATCACGATCGTTTTTCCGCCATGCTTCTCATAGAACGCGTGAGCCTTTGCGATATGTTTTGGATTGAAGAAGCGCGATTTGGGTTTGGTGAAGAGGGTCCGTCCCATCTTCCGCCCGGTCAGATATCCGACCGTATCGCCGATCACCGCCGCGACGAACAGCGAACTCATCAGGATCGCGAGATTCAACTTTCCGGCGGCCGCAAATAATCCGGCAACTACCAGAAGGGAATCGCCCGGCAAAAAGAACCCGACCGCGAGCCCGGTTTCGGCAAAGATGATAAAGAACAGCCCGACGTAGACATAGGCGCCGAGTTTCAACAACATCCAATCGATCAGCAGCTTAGGATTAAGTATATAATCCTTCAGATGCATCAGTGATTCCCAAATTCCTTCCATCTCAATCCCAACCGTGCTTGCCGATCAGCGGCACAAAAGAACACGGCCCGCAATTCTCCTGTTCAAAACCTGTCTCAGTTCGAGTAATGCAAACAAGTACCTGCTGCTTCTTATCCGCGCCTACCGGAACAACCAATTTTCCGCCGACCTCCAACTGTTCGATCAACGGTTTGGGCACCTCAGGGCCGCCCGCAGCGACCAATATTGCATCGAACGGGGCGTAAACCGGCCATCCGTTCGTGCCGTCGTCACATCGCAGCGAGATGTTATTTAGTCCGATCTCTCTCAGCTTTGCCAAAGCATTCTTTGCCAGGACTTCGATGCGTTCTACGGCGTAAACTTTGCGGACCAACGTAGCGAGGATCGCCGACTGATATCCCGAACCGGCACCAACTTCCAACACACGCTCGCTGCCCTTCAATTCCAGCAGCTCGGTCATTCGGGCAACGATGAAGGGCTGTGAGATCGTCTGTCCTGCGGCGATCGGCAAAGCGTTGTCTTTGTACGCCTGTGCCCGGAGTGCATCTGGCACGAAATGATGCCGGGGTATCGCATTCATTGCCGCCAGCACCTTCTGATCGGCGATCTTGTAATGGTCACGCAGCCGTTCGACCATCCTCAGCCGCGGTATCTGAAATTCGTCCATTGCCATCTGGCCCGCTATTCCCAACGAAACTCCTCCCAGCTTCTGAGTAGTTCAAGTGCGTGGTGGTTAGTCAGATCACTTCGCATCGGCGTGACCGAGACATAGCCCTCATCTATCGCTTCAAAATCGGTCCCGCCCTCGGCACGGAATCCGCTCCGCTCCTCGCCTATCCAATAATAAAGCTTTCCACGCGGATCCGTATGTTCCGAGATGATCGGCTGCGCCGTCTTGAAGCCCTGTTTGGTTATTTTAATGCCCTGCGGAATGCCCTTGGGAACATTTACATTCAAAAGCGTGCCGTCAGGAATGCCGTGTTCCAGAGCCTTCCGCGTTACTTCGCGAGCAACCTTGGCAGACTCGGTAAAGTCATGGCTCCGATTCGCGACGAGGCTGAACGCAAGGCCGGGAACGCTCAATATCGTAGCTTCCATCGCACCGGCAACTGTTCCCGAATAGGTAGCGTCATCGCCGAGGTTGGCACCGTGATTGATCCCGGAAACGCAGATGTCGGGCCGAGCGTTTGGAAGCAGTATTTGATTAAGGGCGAAGGTGACGCAGTCGGTCGGCGTGCCGTCGACGGTCCAATGCCGTTCGTCGATCTGCCTTATCCTCAGCGGCCGCGACAACGTCAGGCTGTGCGACGCACCGCTCTGTTCCGACTCGGGCGCGACGACATACACCTCGCCGATCTCGCTCATCGCGGCCTCAAGAGCTTTAATGCCCTCAGCATGGATACCGTCGTCGTTCGTTATCAATATCCGCGGTCGCCCGTTACTCATGACTATTTAATACCTGACAAAAAAGAAATTTTGCTTAAAAGTAAAAAGGCGGAAAAGCTTTTCGACACCTTTCCACCTTTTCACTTTTTACTTTTACACTTTTAACGGCTGCCCGGTCCTGGTCCCGAACCTGGCCGCGGTGAAGCACCGGCTCCCATCGGACGCTGCTGGCGAAAACGGCGCCTGTTGCGTTTACGGGCGTTGACCGATTTCAACTTCGCCTTCTGTCCCGGCGGAATGAAGTGAGCGTGCTTCTTAAGATCTTTGATGATCTCTTCGCTGATGACCTTGCGCTTAAAGCGGCGCAAAGCGCTCTCGATCGATTCGTTATTGTTAACTGTAATAAATGCCATTTGTTTACTCACCTCCTTTCGGCGGTAGTGGCCCATAAGGGCAAACAAGAATTAAACGATAATTAGCCGAAAAGTGCAAGTTGCCGTCCGATATTCACTACTCCGAAGGGCAGACGTCATCGGCAAGCTGTACGTTCGCTAGTTTGGGAGCGATCTGCTCGGGGATCTCGGTTTTCGTGCAGACGTAGAACCGCTTCACGGCCCTAAGTGCTGTATCCGCCGACATCGAGTCATTCCGCAGCACCCCGTTTTCATCGAGAGCAACGACCAGACTGGGGATGGTCCTCTCGAACGACTCCAGAAGCAAAGTCGCGTCGCCCATCTTGATCTGCTCCGCCTGCATCGCGGTGAGGGTTAGGCCACTCGCCAGATAGAACGCCACCCACTTCTCATGAACGCCCTTCATCACATAAGCCCCAACCGCCGCACCACCGCCCGCCCCGATCACCAAACACAAAATGCACAACAACACGGTCTTCATAACCCAAATCCTCCCCCGCCAACAATGCCACGACTCCCGCCATACACCAAATCCGGGCAAAAACAGGGTCTGTGCCGGGGGGGCGGTCAGGTGACGCTCGACCTCGTCACCGATGTGGTTCTACCCCCTAAATACAAGGAAGGAGCTTCATCGTCTGAAGATCAATGCCTCGTCCATTGTCTGGAGCGAACCTTTTATCTTTTCGAATTCACCCGCGAGGACGGCGAAGTAAGCAATCGGGGTCGCTTCGAGCTGAGAGACGATCGCCTCGACAAGGTCCTGGGGTTTCATGTCGTCATTTTTCTTAAAGCGTTTCGGTTTGCGGATGTCGATGAAGAGGACGTTGCAGGGAAGCTCTTTCATATACCGCACTTCTTTTTGCACCAGGTAAAGTGCGGTTATTTCATGATAGTACTGAAGCTTCCGAAGGATCTCCGCGACTGTTTCTGCATCGACTGAATGCGTGACGAAGCGGTCGTTGGCCGTGATATTGGTGCGTTCGAGCTGGGCCTTTTCCATCTCCTCGCTTTGTGCTTCGAGCGTTTCGGCGTACTCTTTCGCCTCGTCCAATTTGCCTTTCGAGCGCAAATATTGGAACGCCACGTCGCTCGCGGCATACTTCCATTTCTCGTCCAGCGTCATCGCCTTTTTGACAAGATCGAGTCCGGTCTCGTCGTCGTTTGAAAGCAAAACGCCTCCAAGCAAATAATTTGCTTCGGCGTGGTGAGGAAACTTCCGGACGATCTCACGCAGCAGCGGGAGTGCTTCGCGATTGCCCTTTCGATCGGCGATCAAGCCGGCCTTTTCGATCATCTCCTCGACCGTCAGTTCCTCGCTCGCCGCCTTTGCCTCAAGCTCGTCGGCCCGCTGTTGTGAAGTTTGAAAATGGGTATAGCGTTCTTCCCATGTTTTCGCTACCTCCTCAGCCCATTTGCCTTCAAACTCGGCAACATACCGGTCATAACTGCCGCCGAGAAAAAGCTCGGCTGCGTTTGCCGTCGTCGGGCCCGGTTGGGGCGGCAGGTCGCCCTCTTTCCAATAGCCCATCAATTTCAGACGATCGGCAAGGGCCGGGTGCGAATCGTTGTAATCCGTCAGCACCTTGACGGCTCGGGAAAGTGTTTCGTTGGCCCGCTCCGGACCGGTAAATTCCAGCGACCCTAGCATTCTGGAAAAAATATCGCCGGGCGGCGTGGCCCGCTCAAGATTCTCGTCGTGGATGCGTGTCCAGAACAGTTCATTCAGGTCGGCGTTTCGCTGATCGAGCAGAATAAGTGCCTCGCCGAGCGGCTTGGCACCCGCGATCCCGACCGCGTACTCATCCGCCTCTTTTTCATGCTCGCGCATAAGGACGAACGAATAAGCCTGGAAATAAGGGAAGAACCACTTGACGAACCGGTCATAAAGCGCAGAAAACTTGTGTTCGTGCGTGGCTTGCGAATCGATGAACCGGCCCCACGCTTCGTGCAGTTGGTAGGCCCATTTTCCGAAACCGCCGTGCTTGCCCGAAATATGCCCTATCTCGTGAGCAAGTACGCCTTTGAACTGGTCGGGCGTTAGAGCTTTCATTACCGGCAACCCGAGACGCATGTAAACCTTGCGGCCGAACATTCCGAATCTCGGAACCGTAACGACCGCCGCGTTAAATTCGTCTGTAATGTATACCTTCTCTGGCCTTTTCGCATCCAGCGTCGCGCAGGTCGAATCGATAAACTCGAACAAATCAGGAGCGTCCATTCGCTCGAGCTCCCGTTCCTCAGGCTCCGGCGTCTTTGTGAACAAAGCTTTGATCGCTCCGCCGAGGAACCCAAAAAACACGGCCAGCGCCGGAACCACAACCCACCAGAGCTTCGCTGTCCAAAGCAGGAGCTTCAGAATAGCGGCCGGTGCCATGATCAGCGCGACGATCACAGCCATCGGGATCGCGAGGAACAGCAGGATCAGGCCGAGAAAATACGCGTAGCCAAGAAGAGCAAGGCCGAAAACCCGCAGTTCGTAACTTCGCCGATTAGCAGACGCATAGGGCTCAAGGCCTTTAATAAGGGAAACGTATTGTTCGTACTTCATGTCGTAGGAGCAAGCGGTCAAAGGATGACGCGGGCTGGCAAGTTGATGTAAAGCGCTTCAAGAGCGACCCTCCAATTATCGCCAAAATTCTATAAATCGTCTACCACTATTTGTCATGAAAACCGAGGAATCCAAACTTTTATCGACCAATCGCGCGAAACAAAAAAAACGGCGAAACAATCGCCGCTTTTTAATTGTTTGTAAGACTTAGCCTTTCCGGCCGGGTTCTGTCGACCGTGGGTCAGACATCCCCGCTTAATCCTTCCATACAGGGGATCAATCCGATATTACCGCCGCAGTTCTTGAAATTCAATAATGTTTGGTTCGCCGGGCCGGACGAGGCCGGAGCCGGGGATGAACTGGAGCGAGTATCGGATCTGCCCTAAAACCACGGAATATATGCGGTTCTGCTGGTCGAAGACTTTCCAGGTGCCGCTGAAACCGTTGGACGTCTGGATAGTTCCGTCGGCTAAAAATTTCACCGCACCGTAGGAGTCGCTGTAGTGCATAACCTTCGGATCGTATGTTCGGACGATCGGATCTGCCGCGCTCTTTGCGTCGGCGAACTCAACATCGCCCGTCGCTTCGATCTCGTAGTCGCCGCCCATTCGTATGAGGTTCTGATTCGGCGGGGCCACGCTGACAAGTATTTTGATCTTCTTATCCACCTTATTTGAAATGAACGTTGCCTCGGAGGCGTTTATCTTGGAGGTCGCGGTTTTGACTACCTTCCACGTTTTTTTGTCGTCCGTAACCGTGACCGTCAGAACGGTACTAAGATTGGCACCGTAGAGGGTCGTTGGGTTCTTTAACCGAACTGTCAGGCGGTTGCTGCCGGGAGTAACATAAAAGTACCAGTAATGCGTGCCGACAAGGCTGTCCGCTGTCCCTTGGTTGATGCCCGCTTTCAACGCAAAAGGACTCTCGGGCTTCAACGACTGACCCGAAACAAAACCTGCTGCCAGAAATAATGCGATCACAATGCTCAGTTTTCTCATCTCGAACGATCCTCCTATTTTGGCTACTTGACGCAAACTTGCGGATTTTTTGCGGAACTTGATCCAGCCGGCGATGTTGACGTGATTTTGCGCTCCGCTCCGCAAATGGCTGTGCGCCTCATCGTCTAATTCGCAGAATTGTCGGAAATGGCGATTCTAATCAAAAAGCGGAGGATGGTGGAACGTATGGAAGTCATCGTGGTTACTGTTGTTATAAGCCTGGCGGCCATTGTGTTGCTGTCAGTAGAGATGCGAAACGCCGTTAACTCGAAGGGTGGCTGCCCGGAATGCGGGACACCGGTACCAAACGCCCGGCGGCCGACATCGTGGCGGCAGGCCCTGTGGGGCGGGTGGACGTGCTCCGAATGCGGAACGGAAATGGACCGATACGGCGAGGAACTCCCGCAAGGTTGAAACTGTCGCTGGTCGGAATCTCTTGAAATGAAAAAGCTCTGGCGAACCGGAGCCTTTTTATTTCAATCCGCTGACTACTCAGCCACTACCATTTCCGTTTCCTGTTTCTCCTCGCGTTTGATGCCTGCGTTCGGAATCAGGCGCTCGGCATTGATCCTGGCTTCTTCGATCCTCCGCGATTTTCTAGGTCACCGCCGCAGTTCCTGGCACGATCGTGTCGGGTTCACCTATTTTACCAGGCCGCAGGCGGGCAGGTATTAGACGGGAATCGGAAGATGTCGATCTGGACGGTGAGCCGAGAGAGTTGAATTAAGTTGTCGGTTCTGTTGGCGAACGCACGGAAAGGGAGCAGTCGGGCTTGGTAAATTGGCATCGGAGAATATATGGAAAATATCATTCAAAACGATGGGCCGGTGAATCCTGTTGATGATCCGGATGTGCCGGATGTGCC
>JANNNS010000061.1:0-11371 GCA_031398645.1 Acidobacteriota bacterium | reverse complement strand
GACGTCCTACGCGAATTTTCTGCTCAGCGGAGCTTCCGTCCATCAGTGGCAGCCGAACCAGAAAACGCCTGCGACCGGGTGGGAAGCCAAAGTCGATAAGCTGTTCGTCGAACAAGCCCGCGAAACCGACGCCGCAAAACGCGCCGTGATCTTCAACGAGATACAGAGCATTTTAGCCGATGAATCACCCGTGATCCCCATAACCGCCCGCCATATTGTCACCGCCGCGAATACCAGAATAGGCAACTACGCCCCAAGCGGTATTTTCCCCTATTCGATCTGGAACGCTTCAGAGCTATTTGTTAAATGATGGCCGTTTACACGCGTTCGTAAGCTTGTGAACGCGCCATCCCCTTTCTTTAGATCGATAAGTATGTGAGGACGATGAGGGAGGTCTGTGACGACGATTCCATTTTGGTCGACCAGAATATCCTTCACCTTAGTACGATTTTCGCCTCTCAACTTCAAGTAGGATTCGGGAAAAACTACAACGGCTTGGTTGAGATCATTGTAATAGTTACAGCCTGGGGGTCGGCCATTTCTCGATCTTGGATCTACTTTTGTCCTATTTTTCTTTATCCACAACTTAGCCGCCTCCCCTCAGATCCCGCCGATTCTTCAAAGTATTAGGTCGCGACGAAGGACACAGTGGAAAGCCGCTTCCCGGAAGGGATCGGTGAGCCTCATAATCCGGAAAAAGTATTCATACGACACGCTCCTAAAGCTCGCTCGGCTATGGTGGCTCGCTAACTCAGTTAACGTAAAGGTTCCACAGTCTATCCGCACTTCCTAAAATCCATGTTACGCACAGTGGCAGATCATCCGGTTAAGTTGACGAGTACTTCGAGATCGGCTAGCCCCAACAACGTAACAAAGTGTTCAAGTTAATGTAAGGCAGCGGCAATGGTTCCGTAACAGCGCCTCGGTACACTCTTCCTTTAATCAACCTATGAATAGCGAGACACGCGGATCAATGCCGAGCGACGTTCGAGCTGCGCCTTTTTCCGAGGAACAAAAACTCTTTCTGGAACGGTACGAACAGTTTGGAAACTGGGCGGCCCTCATAACGCGGCAGGATAAAGATGTCGCCCAGGACATACTGCACGACACCTACTTAAAGTTTACGTCGTCCCCGCGACTGGCTACGAATTTCGACGATTATGTCTTTGTTTCTCTAAAGAACCAATACGTTTCTCACCTTCGCCGCGATGTGCGTTTACGGAAAGCTGTCTCGCTTTCCGACGAATGGATCTCCAATAGCCGCGACCTTTCATTCGACCCGCGACCGGCCAATCAGGTTGCAGACAAGCTGAGGGCAATCTGCCACTACGCCTGCGTGCGGCGACATACCTCGATCGGTGCCGGGATATTGATCCTTCGCTTTGTTCACGGGTATTCAGCAGAAGAGGTCATTCGGATAGTACGACGGTCGCCGAACGCAGTGGACTGCAGGCTAGCGATGGCACGGCGCGAGATGAGTAGCTTTCTGATGTTTCCGCACAAGCTGGCCTGGATCGCAGATAAAGCAAGTGTAGAGCCCTTCGGCCGATACCTCATCGGCAAAGGCCCTCACATTCAGGCAGAGCTTAGGAGCATGGTCTTCGCGAATGGAGTGGGCAGATGCCTATCGGTAGGTGAAATTAGGGAATTCTATCGAAAGGAGTCCGGAGGGCTACCCAAAGCCGCTCTTGCTCACGTGGTTGCGTGCGAGCCTTGCCTGACATGCGTAGGAGAGGTCCTGGGCATTCCTGCAACCTGGGATGCGGTGCACAAGAAGTTAGGAAAGAGTTCACGACAGAAATCGCGGCACTCAGCGTCTTTATGAGTTAAAGCCGGAAATCAAGTTTAACAGGTTGGCACGTTCGCAAGTCGAACATGCAAAACCAAGGGTTTTGAACTGCTCGGAGCCGGGAAACGCTCCGAGCCAAATAGATCTAAGGAGTCATGATGAAAATCACATTGTCAGTCATCGCCTTGTACGTAACTATAATTGCAAGCACCATCTCACCGGCACTTGCGTTAGGGGCGACCTCTAATAAGAATACCGCGATCGACGCCGTAATTCCATTTGTGGAATGCGTCGACACTCTTGGGCCCAACTCGTTTGTTGCCCATTTCGGATACCTAAATACCACCGGTACGGTCGTTAATATCCCGGCCGGCCCAAATAACTATTTCAGGTCAGGCCCGGCCAATCTCGGTCAGACGACCTCATTCCAACCCGGCCGGGTCGTGGATGCATTTCAGGTCCCGTTCACAAGATTTTTGAGCTGGGTCATCAATAGCCCGAGCGGATTTTCGTCTACCGCCACGGCAACTTCGGCCTATCCGGCATGTAGCGGGCCTACGCCAACCCCAACTCCGGTACCGACGCCGACACCTAACCCGACGACTCCGCTCGTGTTGAACGAGATCGAGATCGATCCGCCGTCGACGAAGACCGACGCGTGTTCGTATGTTGAGGTTAGAGGACTCGTTCAGGATGGAGTGGTTGCTGCAAACACCTATTTCCTTTCGGTGAACAGCGATTCAGGAAACTTCGGTTTTGCGACACAGGCTGTGAACTTCGGTGGGCAGCAGATCGGAGCTAACCGAACTATCACTCTCGTCAATACTCTAAGTAATTGTCCGAACCGAACGTTTGACACGACGACGCGGGTTGTAAATTACACCTCGCCGGCTGCGATCGGACAAGGGTCGGAAACCTATCTGATCGTTCAGGCAACAGCACCGTTATTCTCGGGACAAGATCTCGACACGAATAACGACGGTGTGTTCGACGCGAACTTTGGGATCACAGTGATCGACGGTTTCGCATTATTGGTCAACCCAGAAGAGGAGTTTGTTTACGGTGCTTCCAGCGGAGTTGTGAACATAAGCAATACGACTTCCCTAGATCAGCCGGACGCGGTCACACGATATTTGAACGACGACCGGCCGTTTGAACCGGGAGCCTTTTTCTATGGCGAGCTAGCCGCGACTCCGGACGAAGCGGTCCAATACGTCGCACCGTTCAGTCCGACTGTTCCTTCGGCCTGTCCGGTCTTGACTCCAGGCCTGCCGAACGTACAGCCGACAAGCTGTCCGTTGCCAACACCGACGCCGACACCAGTGCCGCCAACACCGACGCCGACACCGGTGCCGCCAACACCGACACCGACGCCAGTGCCGCCAACGCCGACGCCGACACCAGTGCCGCCGACACCGACACCGACGCCTACGCCGGTGCCGCCAACACCGACACCTACACCGGTGCCGCCGACACCAACTCCGACACCGACGCCAGCACCTGCTGCGGTCATCATCAATGAGGTGGACGCGGACACGACCGGAACTGACGTTCTTGAGTTCGTCGAGCTTTATGATGGCGGGGTCGGAAACACGTCGTTGACGGGCCTGGTCCTTGTTTTCTACAACGGTTCGAACGATCAGTCGTACTTTGCGATAGACCTTGACGGTTTGAGTACCAACGCAAATGGATACTTCACTATCGGCAACGCAGGCGTCGCAGGCGTAGATCTCGTTTTTCCCGATAACACACTTCAGAACGGTCAGGATGCCGTCGCACTTTATGCCGCGAACGCGACCGACTTTCCTGTCGGTACTGCGGTCACAACGGCAAATCTAAGGGACGCGCTTGTTTATGACACGGCGGACGCGGATGATCCAGGCCTTCTGGTTCTGCTGAATGCGGCACAACCGCAGATTGATGAAGATGGAACCGCTTCGGCTGCAACGGTTTCGATGCAGCGTTGTCCAAATGGCTCGGGCGGGCCGCGCAATACCTCAACTTATGCGATCTTTGCCCCGACTCCGGACGGCAGCAATACGTGTGCGGCCCCGACGGCTGGCGCGTTGCTCCTGAATGAAGTGGAGATCGATCCTCCGTCGACCATAAGTGACGCTTGTCAGTTTGCAGAAATAAAGGGACAGAATGCCGGCGGGGTTGTCCCGGCCAACACCTATTTCCTCTCTGTCAATAGCGATGGCGGAAACTTCGGTTTTGCCAATCAGGCGATCAACATTGGCGGCCAAGTGGTTGGAGCAAACGGGACGATAACGCTGCTCAACAACCTCAGCGGCGGATGTCCAAACAGAGTATTTCCCGCTGGAACCACTCAAGTGAACTTCACTTCACCGCTATTCATCGGCCAGGGATCGGAAACGTATCTGATCGTTACGAGCACGACGGCATTGTCGTCGGGCCAGGACCTGGACACCAATGATGATGGGCTTTTCGACGCAGGATTTGGGATCACTGTTCTTGACGGCTTCGCCCTGATCGTGAACCCGGAAGAGGAGTATGTCTATGGTGCGGCGGCAGGTGTTGTGAACATTAGTAACACAACAACACTCGACCAACCGGATGCGGTCACACGATTTCCGTCGAACACCACCGCGTTCGTCGCGGCCGCGTTCTACTTCGGAGAGCTTGCACCGTCACCGGACGAGACAACGGCATTTGCAGCTCCTTTCAGCCCTAACTTTCCGGCTGGCGGGGCATTGACACCGGGAGCACCGAACTTGCCCTAGGGCAGTCGGTCCCGGGACGCAAACAAAGTTTAGCAATCTATTAAGGATCTAATTTCTCAGGAGAATAAAATGAAAAACGTTTACAGGATATTGGCTTGCATCGTGTTGATAGCTTCGGTACAAGTCGCGACCTTTGGCCAGATCGGCTATTCGATCACTGACAATAACCGTGATGCCACAAGTCTTGATCAACAGTATTACCAGTTCGATCTGGCGACCGGCCAGGGAACACTGATCTCAACCCTGACCCTTAATGGTCAGACGATCCGTCGTGAATATGAGGGACTTGCATCGATCGGCGGAGCACTCTACGGAATGGCCGAGTTCGATACGGAGCTCTGCAACAGCGGCTCAGACCCGATAACTGGCCTTTCGGCCGACGTCCGCATCTTTAGGACGAACACCATCAATGGTGCCACTCCGCCGCCATATCCGCTGCCGAACGGGATTACCAACGCGATCGGCCCACAGGTCGGTGAGCTTTGCGCCCCTGCCGGCTTTACCGAAGGTGCCGCGGGTTACAACGCCGTCGATGGATTTCTTTACTACATTGCATCCGACGATACATTGCCGGCTACCGCTCCTCGGAGCCGCATCTTCCGCGTCAGCCCAACTACGGGGTATGCCGTTCAAGTAGGTGCAGCGGCAGGAATTACTTTGACGACAGGCAGCGGCGGTGACCAAAATCCGTATTTTGACGGCCTGACCATCCTTCCGGACGGCCGAGCTTACGCTACCGAAGCTCGCTTCACGAACAATCCGACACAATCTGCAGATCCAGCCGTCGCCGATAACGGCGGTCTGTATCGAATTTTCCTCACCGGACCTAATGCCGGCAGAGCAACCTTCGTCAAGTATCTGCTCAATGCTGACGTTAATCGGGACACGGGTCTGGCGAACAACGGCCTGACACTTTACCTCCTGTTAGAAGACGGCCGCGTTTACATAACGGACAGCTCTGCAAACGGAGCCGTGACAACGCCGGTATTCGCACAAGGAAATCCGGCTGGTTCGAACACGCTCTCGACGCCGGGCTGTCTCAGACCGATCCAGTTCCCGGGTCAGTTCTGCGGTGACCTCGAAGGTTTTGATATTCCCAACAATGGCAATGGAGTGCGTTAGACAGGGAATTTTCGATCCGGCGTGACCGGGTTCTGGTACCTAGTACTTTTTCAGCAGCGGGGTTCAACCGGCCCCGTTGCTGATTTCTGCGTTAAACAAAACGCCCATATAAACCGATGACCGTTCTGTCTCTGAATGGAATTAATATCATGCTAAAGAAACACCTATATATAAGTGCAATTATTCTGTGCCTTTCGATATTTGGATCTCAGTTCGCATTCGGCCAGGCATCTGACAACGGGAATCTTAGCGGTAACGTCAAGGACCCGAACGATGCGATCGTGCCCGGAGCCGTCGTTACGGTCACCAATCTTGGCACGGGGCTCAAGCGTTCCGTCACGACAAACGACGGCGGTAGCTGGACGGTTTCCGTCTTGCCTCTCGGTAACTACGAGGTCAAAGCTGAGTTTGCAGGGTTCCAACCGGCTACGAAGTCGGTATCGGTCGCGGCCAGCGTGACAACAACGGTCGACCTCGTGCTGAATATTCAGCAGCAGGGCG
The DNA here is from genome assembly GCA_031398645.1 of Acidobacteriota bacterium. Taxonomy (GTDB): domain Bacteria; phylum Acidobacteriota; class Blastocatellia; order Pyrinomonadales; family Pyrinomonadaceae; genus OLB17. The sequence goes on along the minus strand of JANNNS010000061.1, from coordinate 5,215 downwards.
AAACCGTTGATGTAACTATCTCAGATGATGGCGGTGCTATTCGTAGCGACAGCCCGGTTACTGGAAGCCAGATAACAGGGCAGCGGCTCCAGGAACTCCCGGTCGCGAACCGCTCATCATTCGGCGTCCTGGCACTTGACCCTTCGGTATCGACCGACCTTACGGACCCGCTGACAAACGGTAACGGTAATCCCGAGGCATCGGTCAACGGTTCGAGGACAACGAGCCAGGCCCTCGTTTTCAATGGAATTGATGCAACCAACTTTTCCGGAACGGGAAGCCTGACGGAGAACGTTTCACCAAGTCCTGAAACGGTTGAAGAAGTTAAGGTTCTATCGAGCCTGTACGATGCATCACTTGGTCGAAGCGGCGGTGGAAATATTCAGTTAATAACAAAGCGCGGCGGCAATACTTTTGCGGGCACAGCCTACGCTTACGCCCAAAACGAAGCCTTTAATGCGAATGACTTCTTTTTTAATCGCGACGGTATCGATCGGCAAAAAGCCCGGCGCTTCGAGGGCGGCTTTACTCTTGGCGGCCCAGTACTAAAGGACCGGCTATTCTTCTTCGGCAGTTACCAGCGGACGGACGCCAGCACCGCTTACGTCCCGACCGCACAAAGCTCCGTAGTGCTACCTGAGGCCCTCGCCTTCATCACCGACCGCACAAACACGGAGAATGTTCGCTTGGCCTTCGTCGCGGCACAGCGTCGAGGTGGTGGATTCAGCTCGTTCCGAAATGGCCCTTCATGCGTGAATGTGCTCACGCCCGCAACGTTTCCGGGAATCATCACCAGCACCTGCATCGATCCGACAAGCCCGGGGTTTCGGTTATTCAACACGCTCAATCCAGCGACTGGCGGTTACATGATCCCGTCGCTCGTCCAAGGCAGGTACGAGCCCTTGTTCTATAGCGGAAGCAACGTTCAGGTATTGCTTGGCGGCACCACTCGAATCACTGACTTTTCGCCGTACGGACTTCCAAACGGCCTTCCGATCCTGGACCGAAATGCTCAGGGCAGAGTAAGTGGTGGAACACCGCTAGTACGAGTCAGAAATGTTTTCCCGGCTGAGTTCGAACAGGACCAGTTCACAACCCGGCTGGATTATCTGTTGTCGCCGGGCGGTTCGGACGGTAAGGGGTTGAACCAACTCGAAGGTACGTTTTTCTTTGCAGACTTTCCGGCCACCGATCCTTTCTCGGACGACACCTTGGTCTCACCGGAGCTGCTGATCCGTGATGACAAGAACCGCACGCTTGCGCTCAAAGACACACACTTTTTCTCGGCGAATCTTATCAACGAGGTCCGGTTTGGGTACTTTACGCTCGACAATTCAAGACGCCTCGATGACCGATTCCTTGCCGACGGGCTAACCAATTCCAGCCTCGGTATTGTAAATCCTGCTTCGCTGTTTGAACCGGGTCCAGCGTCGCAGCGGGCAGCCAGGTTTGCGGGTAGGGCCAACTTCGCCGATTTCTCGTTGAACGCCCCCAACGATGTATTCAATCAGCGCCAGCAGATGACGCTGACTTTCGCGAACAATGTGACGTATACGCGGGGAAACCACTCGCTGAAGTTTGGGGTCGAACACAAACGCAATTTTTACGATACGTCGCTTCCCGAAGAACAGGGCATTGAGTTTGAGGGACTGACTAACTTCACGGAGCTCTTGACGGGCTTTGTTCCGGAAGCAGATGTGGCGTTTGGCGTGACGCAGAAACAGTTCCGATTTAACGATCTCAGTTTTTATATTTCGGACGACTGGAAGTTCAGTGAAAGCCTGACCGTGAATCTCGGCCTTCGCTGGGATTGGTTCGGCTGGCCTATAGAAAAGAACGGCCGATTCTCGAATTTCGATTTTACTAAGGTGACCAACCCGAACGACATCAGACCGGGCTTTATATTGCCGAGTAACGCGACCGAGACCGGCTTTAACGCAATCGACGCATCGCTTCCATCTATAGCGCGAGACGAGTCGAAGCACACACTAAACAGTCAGGATCTGAATAATTTCGCACCACGTGTTGGATTCGCCTGGAAGCCGTTCAAAGACGGAAAAACGGTTATTCGGGGCGGCTACGGTATCTTTTTTGATCGTCCGTCGGCCGCGTTCATAAATACTATATACAGCAACTACCCATTCTTCCGCGAGATCGAGAAGAAAACAGAGTTTGTTCCATCGACCGTGCAAGGGTCAACGGCATTTGCTGATCAGGACCCAAACTTACCATTCGTGAACTACTTTCCATTCGGCGTCTCGGGCCGGACCGTCGCACGCTTCACGCCGTACGTCCTCGTCGACAGTTCACCCGGCGGAGCGAATTCAGTCTCCGGGGCCGAGCCGCTTGAGTACAGGGCGATCGACCGTGACCTGAAGACTCCGATGATCCAGCAATGGAACCTTGGTATTCAGCGGGACTTTGGCAGCAATTGGACGTTTGAAGCCAGGTACCTGGGGACACGTGGCCAGAACCTGCTTTTGGCTATTGGCTTCAATCAGCCTTACGACCTTAACGATCCGAACACGCCCGACTATATTTATGCCCGACTAAACGATGCCTGCCAGGTTACGCCAGGCTGCATCGTGCCTCCCCGCACTGCTGGTGTTAGTGAACGAGTTCGCGGTGCGAGTACATCCGAATCTGATCTGCGTGCATTTGGTGCATGTAACGGTGCCCTTGCGGGTGTACCTGGCTACACGACTTGCAGCGGGGGCGGGATCGGAGCGACAGGTGGTATTGACCTGAACGGCGGAAGTAACGCCGGTTTTGTCATCATTGACTCCCTTATCTCGGCTGACGTCCGCGTTCCATATCTTGGGTTCGATCCGACCGACGCCATAATCCTCCAGTCACGCGGTTACTCGTTTTACCATTCGGGCCAGTTTTCCGTGAACCGTCGACTCTCCAAGGGGATCGGTTTTGGCTTGAACTACACTTTCTCGAAATCCATAGACATCGGTTCTACCGATCCCGGCAGCACGACCGCTTCCGGACGGCCGGACACGCCTAATCTGGGCCTCGTGGTTCAGGGCGATCAGAGAGACCTCAATGCGAATCGAGCAGTTTCCGATTTTGATAGGCCGCATCGCTTAAGCGGTACCTTTGTCTGGCAGATCCCATCATTCGGCTCGAAGTCGAAGTTCCTGACTGGTTGGCAATTATCAGGGTTCGGACAGTGGCAGTCAGGTTCGCCCTTTTCGATATTTGCTACGAACGCCGGGTTCGAGGTACTGCGAACGAGCGGTGATGTAGCTGCCCAATTTTTGGGGATCTTTCGTGAAGCGTCTGAACGGCTGACGCCGTTCGGGTCACTCAACGTTGCTGCGAACATTTTCAATGTGGGCGGTGCGAGTGGAACGATCTATAACGCGGCGTTCGGCAGGCCAAATGTCAGAAGCCTTGAGCTGTTGAGCGTTCAAGGAAACGATCCCACGCGACAATATTTCAATACTTGCCAGGACCCGACTAATCCTTCGGAGTGCGCACTTTATGCACCGCTTGGCGGATTTGGCAATCTGGGCCGAAACACCCTTCGAGGCCCTTCACAGCGTCGAGTCGATCTCAGCTTACAGAAATCTACCCGGCTTTCGGAGCGACTGTCGCTCGAACTCAAAATGGATGTTTTCAATATCGCAAACTTTGCAAATTTTGCGAATCCAAGCTCGGATCTGAGCGATGAAACCGATTTCGGACAGATAACTCGAACGGTCGGTGCTCCCAGGGTAATGCAGTTTGGGGTCAAGCTCCGCTTCTAAGATCAATTTGTGAGATAGGAATTATGGACAAGAAAACAACACTCGTAGGCCTGGTGCTTACCGCTCTTCTGGCTTCGGGCTTTATGCTCTGGCGGGTTCAGGAGAATCGGGCAGAATCAGCGAAAGTCGAGGCCGCGATCCTGCAGGGACTAACCGCGGAAGAAATATCGAAGATCCTGAAGAGTCAGAATGGGGCCTTCGAGAACGCGGCAGCAACGGCCGAATCGAAAGCACTGTTTTTGCACGGCCTGCGTGAGCATCTGGCACTTGCAGCTCAAGCCCGCCGCGACGGCTTGGACAAAGACGCCGGTTTTCAGGCGAACTTTGGCTATAAGACCCGGCTGCTGCTTGCAGATCTGTATGCTGAAAGAAAGGGAACGGGCGGCGTCCGGTTGAATCCGTCCGAGGACGAATTAGCAGCCGTGTGGAGTGATCCGGCAAGCGAAGCAGGCTTCGGCGCTGATATGGGCGCCTTGCGTTCCATCCAGCTTGAGATGGCGAGACAGCGTGGCCAACCGGAATCGGCGGTCACACCGCTTGCCGGCGGGGCGTTAGAGAAGGCCAGGAAGAACTGGGCCCGAGCAAAGGTGTTATCTGACCGCGCACAGGCGGACGCCGATTTTATGGCGAGTCCCGAGCTGCCTCTCCGAATTAAGGTTTTGGAAGCGGGAATTCTGTCGGCAGATTACCTTCGAAAGAATTGGACCGACAAGATCAAGTCGACCGAACGTGAACGTTCCGACTACCTCGCTTCCCATCCGGAATTTGATTCTAACCGAAAGATACAGCTAGCCAAGTCAGTCTTAGAGAAGGCTCGTTCCGGAGCTGACTTTGCCAAACTTGCGGCCGAGTTTAGTGAAGATCGAACTTCGAAGGACAAGGGCGGCCTCTACGAGAACGTAACCTCCGATACGGTATGGCAAGAAGTAGAAGCTGCCGCACTTGGACTGGAAGCCGGAAATATTGCCCCGAAGTTGATCGAGTCGAATACGGGCTTTCATATCGTCAAACTAGAGAAAAAAGAAGCTGGTGTCGGCTCAATGCCGAAGTTTAGCTTCCGGCACATCCTGTTCCAGCACCACTTTCCCGACCCGAGTCACTCAAATCCCGGGATCCCGGCCCCTTTTATATCTGCGGCGGAAATTGCCGCGAACGCAGTGGAGAAAGGAAAGCGAGATAGACTCGTCGCCGACATAATTGCCCGAAATCCGATCTCCTTACCCGACGATTTTAATTAAAGCGTACCTCACAAAAAATCACGAAATACTATGATCAAATACTCAAAAGTCACGCTCTTACATGCTCTCCTTTTTGTACTGCCGATCCTGATTGCTCTTCCAGTCAGCGGACAGCAGTTATTGCTAAACGAGGTGGAGATAGATCCGCCATCGACGATCAGCGACGCCTGCCAGTACGCCGAACTGCGCGGAAACCCCGGAACCGTAGTACCTGCAAAT
>JANNNS010000059.1:0-2765 GCA_031398645.1 Acidobacteriota bacterium | reverse complement strand
ACTCGGCGACGGCGACGCGATCCTCAACCTTTTCCTTTCGGGATGCAGCGAGAAGCACTTCGACTTCGGTCCCGTCGGATCCCGAAGGCCCCACTACCCGAAAATCGAGATTGACCTCTCCAAGCGGATCATTTGTCCCGCAGGATTGCGCGACGATGAGCTTGAAGCGCAGGTCGAGAGCGAAGCCAATCAATACATCCCATTTTCGCTTGAAGAGGTCAATCTCGATTTTCGGGTAGTGGGGCCTTCGGGATCCGACGGGACCGAAGTCGAAGTGCTTCTCGCTGCATCCCGAAAGGAAAAGGTTGAGGATCGCGTCGCCGTCGCCGAGTTAGCCGGACTGCATCCGATCGTGATGGACGTTGAATCCTATGCGATGCAGCTTGCATTCGAGTTGGTACGAACAAAGCTTACGCACGGAAAGGCAGAGGCCAATGTCGTATCAGCCGATATCGGGTCAGTTGATACCAAAGTCACTGTGTTTCGCGACCAAGAAGTCATCTATCAGCGGGAGCAGGCATTCGGCGGGGCCCACCTCAATCTCGAAATTCAGCGGCATTTCGGGTTGTCGGCCGAAGAGGCGGAAACGGCTAAGCGGACTGGAAGCTTGCCCGCGAGCTACGAGGCGGAGGTCCTAAACCCCTTTCTCGACAATGCAGCGATGGAAGTGCAGCGCGCGTTGCAGTTCTTCTATACGTCGACGCAATTCAACTCCGTTGATCACATTGTCGTCGCCGGTGGTTGTGCGTCGATGCCTGGCCTTAACGAAGCCATAACCGCAAAAACCGGCGTACCAGCAACGGTGGCCAATCCTTTCGCGGCAATGCAAATTGCATCGCGCGTTCAGCTCAAGCGGTTGGTCGCTGACGCGCCCGCATTGATGATCGCCTGCGGACTCGCCTTGCGGAGGTTCGACGCATGATCCGTATCAACCTCCTTCCACATCGCGAGGCGACCCGCAAGCGCCAGCAGCGGCAATTCTTCGGACTGTTGGGTGTCGGGGCCTTTGTCGGATTGGTCGGCTGGGGATTGGTCCATCTGTTTATCGGTGAACAGGTCAGCCATCAGGTAAGCCGAAACGACTTTCTCAAGAAGGAAAACGTTCGACTCGATAAGGAAATCGAGGAGATCAAGAAGCTCAAGGAAGAAATTGCAGCGTTGCTCGCCCGCAAACAAGTGATTGAGACGCTACAGGGAGATCGAGCGCAGTCGGTTCAGATGTTGGACGAGTTGGTCAAGCAGACACCTGATGGGGTTTATCTTCGTACCGTCAAGCAAGTTGGGCTGAGCGTGCAGATCACCGGTTACGCGCAGTCGAATGCACGAGTCTCAACGCTCATGCGAAACATTCAAAGCTCGCCTTACATAGGAACGCCGGTTCTCGTCGAGATCAAGGCGGCAACGGTCAATAACCGCCGGTTATCGGAATTTGGATTGCTTTTTTCGGTAAAGCGTTCCGTCCAGGACCCCGCCCAAGAAGGTGGAAAGCCCAATTCAAAACGTGCGGCAAGCAGCGGAGCCGCACCAATCCGCCTCCCAGAGCAAGGATGATGCGCCGTGGCCCTAGCTGATCGATTCCGCAATCTAAACTGGAGCAAGCCGTGGACCCTACCCTGGCTTCCGAAGCTTGTAATGATCGGCGCACTACCGTTGCTTGTGCTGATTGCTGGCTGGGCGATCGACTGGCGAGTCCAATTCGAAGAATTGGAGGCAGCCCAGAACGAAGAAGTAAAGCTGAAAGACGAATATAAATCCAAGAAGACCCAGGCGGTCAACCTTGATCTTCACCGTGAGCAACTTCGAGAAATCAATACCACATTCGGAGCGCTACTCAGACAGCTTCCGAACAAGTCGCAGATGGAAGCGCTCATTGTGGAGATCAATCAGGCGGGCCTCGGTCGCGGACTGCAGTTCGATCTCTTCAAGCCAGCGCCGCAGGAATCCATGCGGGAGTTCTATGCCGAACTACCAATCAACTTAAAGATTGTCGGTGGCTATCACGATCTTGGTGCGTTCGCCACCGACATTGGGCAAATGTCCCGAATCGTTACTTTGAATGACATATCGCTCAGCGTATCCAAGGATGGCAATCTCTTAATGGATACGGTGGCCAAGACGTTTCGATACCTGGACGACGACGAAGTCGCTTTGCAAAAGCGCGCTAGGGATGATGCGAAAAAGTCGACTTCGAAGGGAGCCGGAAAATGAACCGACTCATTGCAATAGCAGCAATTGCGCTAATCGCCGGATGTGGCGGTGGAGAGCATAGTGATCTTCAACTTGAATTGAGCGAGCTTTCGAAGGATATGCGTGGACGCGTTAATCCTCTGCCGCCCGTCAAGCCCTATACCGCCTATTCGTATTCTTCATTTGAACTTGCTGACCCATTTTCACCTGTCAAGGTCAAGCTCGATACGCGCGCAGCAAAGAACGAAGGAGCAAACGCCGATGCGGCGAGTTTTCACCAGAACCGTCCAAAGGAGCCACTCGAAGCATATCCACTTGAATCGCTAAAAATGGTCGGAACGCTGGAGCGTGGTTTGACCACCCAAGCACTTGTCAAGGCAGATAAAGCTTTGTTCAGAGTGAAGGTTGGGGGCTATCTCGGGCAAAACTTCGGCCTCGTTACCAAGATTAATGACGGGGAAGTCGTCCTGAAAGAGCTGGTGCAGGACGGCACCGGAGATTGGACCGAACGCGTCAGCAGTTTGCAGTTGCAGGAGGCGGAGGCAAAATCAAAATGACTAATAATACATATCGCTCGC
>JANNNS010000313.1:0-5558 GCA_031398645.1 Acidobacteriota bacterium | reverse complement strand
CCGATCGCCTCGCTGATGTGGCCGGGCTCGATCTTTTCGCAGCCCGCCAGATCGGCTATCGTTCGCGTCACCTTCAATATTCGGTCATGGGCTCTGGCGGAAAGCCCTTGCCGGAACATTGCTTTCTCGAGCAGCATTTCGCATTCCGCGTCGAGGACGCAGAATTCCCGGATCTGCTTTGACGACATCGCCGAATTTGAATAAACTCCGTCGCCCGCCAATCGCCGCGTCTGCGTTTCACGAGCACGGATGACACGTTCCCGAACCTCCTGCGAAGTCTCGACCTGTTCTACACTCTTGCCCCGAAGTTCATTGAACTTAACCGCAGGTACATCGATGTGAATATCAATGCGATCCATGAGAGGGCCCGATATCTTGCCGACGTATCGCTGGATCTGGATAGGAGAGCATTTGCATTCGCGCGAGGACCCGAAATATCCGCATGGGCATGCCAGCGTTGCTTAAATGCAATACGAAAATCACGGCCAAACGGCCTATTTATCAGATGATACAGCAGCGACCGTATCCAGTCGAGCCGAGGACGGTGGGGGATTTGCTTCTAAAGTTGCGTCGTGATCGAGGCCTTCACCAGAAACAAGTGGCAAGAGAAATCGGTACTTCGTCGGCCTCGATCCGGAACTGGGAAGGGAATCGAAACGATGTGTCCATCGAGTTCAAGCGTCGAGTCTACGATTTTATCGGAATGTGTCCATACGATGCTTCGCTCCCTGTAGTTGGTCGACTACGGGAACGACGTGAGTATTTAGGGCTCCCGATCAAAGCCGTTGCGAAAATGATTGGCTGCGATCCGTGTACGATTGCATACTGGGAGCGCGGCGAACATGAGCCGACTAAGTCGTCTGTGGCGAAAATTGAGGGCTTCCTACGGAGTAAATATGGGAGTTGAAGAGAGGGCAATGCTCGGGCTATACCATACACGGTGATATATAGATGATGAGTCACCGCACCCCGCAACCATCGCAAGGAATGGCTTCGGTTCTTCTCCCCTGATAACCATCGTCAATGATCCTTTTGTATTCGTCCGGGTCAATTCTACAGACTGCCAAGATGATTCCGATTCGGTGAATTTATAGAACGTTACCTAAGGCTTAATGATCAGAGAAGACGGGGGAAGTCGCGCTGTTGATAAGTACTATTGACATAATTTCCAGCGTCGCTAGAATGCAAGCGACAAAGTTTCAGCATTAGTATTGAAAGTGTTTGGAACTTGTTTGGCAACAAACGCTTCTCGATCATTAAATTATTTCACGATGATGACGCAAACATTCTCGGCGTATCAGTTCGAAGAATTCATCATTATTCCCAACGAACGATTGCTCCTGCGTTCCGACGTGCCTATTCACATCCCGCCTGCGGAGTTCAGTATCCTCACATATTTCGTGCAGCATCCTAATTCGATCATCCGCGCCGACAACATTCCGACCCGGGAGGTTGCGGGAAATCTCAAGTACCACGTAATGAAGCTTCGAAGAACCCTTGGCGATGATTCGTCGAAGCCACGATTCATACGATCGGTCTTCGGTACAAACGGTTATTCCTTTATTTGCCCGGTCGAAACCGTCGACCGCACGTCGATCGGAATTAAGGCGACGAACCTTAGAGATGATGGGCGACAGCTGACCGTTACATCCAATCTCTTCGTCCCGATGTATTTGGGTGAAGCGATCTACGAGACTCTCGGAACAAAGCCGATCAAAGGACGTTTGGTTGGAACCAAAGAAATCGCCGCCGAAAACGGAACGCTTTATATACTCCCAAGCGGATTTGGGGTTTGGCATCTAGCGATTAAGGGTGACTATGCGAATCTTACAGACTTCGCCTACTGGCGTCGAGATATTTACGAAGCGATCCAACGTGGACAACATTCCATCAACCGCTTCACCAAGGAGATCCTCCGAGCTAGTCCGAGAAAAGATGCTCTTGAAGAATTTGTGGGACAGCCCGGCTATGTGTTTGCCGTAAACATTGCGGAGGGCTTGCCCTTTCGAAATCAGGATACGATCCGCAATGCACTTCAGATCCTGGCATGCCCATCGACTCTTATCGGAGACAGAACGGACCGGACGCGCTCCCGCGGTATCGAAAATGTGCTTCTCAAGGGCGGCGTGCCAATAGAAGATCTCCTTCAGTTTGGGCTGAGCGACCTAGGTTTTGCGAGCTGGGACAGCGTTTCCTACCTTCGACCGCAAAACAAGAGTCTGGAGGAGGCGATCATCGAGTTCGAGATCGCGACGCAGGTCTTGTGGTGGACGGCCAGATGCGTTGCGGACGTTCTACTTGCGGGTGAGCCAAAGAAAGTGAGAATGGTGCGTAAACTGGTGACGAAGATTGGTCGGCATTGTTCGCGACTGAAAACAATCGGTCCGAACGAGACCCCTTCCGAGCGAACGATGATCGAATCTATCCTGAAAACCAGCCGAATCGACCGGGTCGTCGGCGAAGTTCTCGACCTTGAGGCGCTCCACAGAGCGTAGATCACAGCAACTTTTAGGAGGATTTGTAATGAGTCTGATTAACCCCGTGCTGATAGTAGTAGATCTTCAGGTTGGCTTCTTGAACGAACATTCCACGCCGGTCATTGATTCTGTTCGCGGTCTAATTAAAGAGGCTCGCGTCCGGCAGGTCCCCGTCCTATTCACCAGATTTCGAAATCTGCCGAACAGTCCCTTCGAGAAACTCGTCGGCTGGACGAAAGTTCGTGATAAGCCAGAAACCGACCTTTACCCGATGATGTTCGCTGATGTCGACCATCATATCGAAAAACTGTTCTACACGGCCTGTACGAACGAATTCTTGGCTCTGGCGGCACAACATTCGTGGCGAACACTTGTGATATGTGGCCTCTCGACTGAAAGTTGCATTCTGAAGACTGCGGTCGACGCCTTCGAACACAGGTTCACGCCGATCGTGGTCGCGGACGCATGCGCGAGCGATCTCGGACGACAAACGCACCTGAAGGGGCTGGAAATTATCAGAATCTTAATAGGGAACGATCAGGTTATGAACATTCATCAATTGCTTCCGCAGCTTTGACAACTCAATGCGAACAATTAATTTTCACCATTATGAAATACACAACAAAGGGCCCTGTAACAAACCGCATCGCCGATATTCGGCGCCGCAATCGCCTCACAACCGAGCAAGTTTCTATTCTTTTGGGCGAAAAAGACACTGAGCGTTTAGAGCAATACGAAAGTGGCACGAAGACGCCAAATCTGAAGACCGCGCTAAAGCTCGCTCACATTTTCAATTTGCCAATCCGGATAATGCTAGACGGCTACTATGCTGCCTGCCGATCCGAAATAAAGAAGGAACAGCTTCCGCTCGCAGCGACCTCGCGAGCAAAACGCGAAGTGGCAGCAGGGAATTCTGCAATTGACTTCTGCACATTCGACGCCGGACTGGCCGCCAAGCCCACGAGCGAGAGGGAGATTTCCAAAGCCCGCCGCCACGCAGTCAATCTTATTCGTACCACTGCCGAAAAGCTCGGACATATTTAGAAATTCATCTCATTTTTGGGGAACTAGCAAACTCCGCGGATCATCCTCCAGAAAAACATCCCAATCACATAATAAGGTGCGATCGGGCACACACCATTCTCCCAATGTTGTGGAAATCGTTGCCGTTCACAAGGGCGTTCGTCTAAAAGCCTCAACAAACCTACTCATCAACTAACTGACTGCGGGCGGCAACGCCTAGTAATCGGAGGCGTTTTCGCTATGCACAATAAAGAAAAATCGCGCCTAACCGTCGCCGAGCTTTTTCCACAGCTATCGTCGGACCAGCAACAGGGGGCCGAAGAAAACCTTCGGCGGTATCTGAGTGTGGTGCGACGAATTTTTGAGCAAGTTCAAAGGGAGAATCCGAAACTCTTGACGGAACTTACACGGCGAGCTAGGCTTAGGAAGAAAAATGCACTTAGATAAGCGCATTTTTACCTTCCTAACCATTAACCCATCTAATAATATGTCTCAGAAGAAGTACTTCTCATACATACGCGTGTCCACGCAGCGGCAAGGCCAGCACGGAACTTCGCTCGTCGAACAGCAAGCCGCGATCGATGCTTTCGCACGTTATAACGACTTGCGGATTGTTGAGCGATTTTCAGAACTGGAAACGGCAGCCAAGCGCGGAAGGCCGGTCTTTCTATCGATGCTTAAGCAACTTAAAGTGCGTGAAGCCGATGGCGTAGTTATTCATAAAATAGACCGAAGCGCTCGCAATCTTCGGGATTGGGCAGACCTCGGGGCGTTGATAGACAACGGCGTCGAGGTTCATTTTGCATCTGAAAGTCTTGATCTGACCTCGCGTGGCGGAAGATTATCAGCCGATATTCAGGCAGTTGTTGCCGCCGATTTCATCCGCAACCTTCGCGAAGAGAGTCGAAAAGGGATTCACGGTCGACTGAAGCAAGGTTTGTTTCCGTTTCCGGCGCCGCTCGGCTATCTTGACCGAGGAAAAGGAAATCCGAAAGAGATCGACCCGGTCGCGGGCCCTCTAATCCGGCGTGCTTTCGAACTCTACGCGACAGGCAACTGGAGCCTCATATCGCTTCCGCGTAAGCTGGACGAGATTGGGCTGCGAAGCCGTTCCGGGAAGACGCTCAGCACGAACGGCGTCTTCAAACTTCTTCACAACCCATTCTACTGCGGGTTTGTTCGCGTCGGAAAACTAGGAGAAGCGTACGTCGGCCAGCATAGACCGATAGTTTCAAAGGTGCTCTTCGACGAAGTCCAAAGAAAGCTCACGGGGCGGAACATTCCGAAAGTTGTGTCCCATGAATTCGCCTTTCGAAGAATGGTTAGCTGCGGGAATTGTTCGAAGATGCTAATCGGAGAATTGCAAAAAGGACGGGTCTATTATCGCTGCCATACCCGTCACTGCGATTTCACATCAGTCCGAGAAGATCGGGTAGAGCATGCCGTAGCACGCGAGCTGCACCGGCTGAAGATAGAGCCTGAAGAATTCGAATGGATTCAGGAAGTCGCGAAAGGGCTGTTCGGCGAATGGAAATCCGAGTCAGAGGACGTGCGAGCGAGCCTGCTTCAGCGGCTCCGGGCGATAAAGGATCGTCAGTCGAAGCTAATCGATTTTTACATGGATGGCGTTCTTGAAAAAGAAGAGTTTCTTGCTAGGAAGGAACTCTTGATAAAGGAAGAACTGGCATTAAAGCAACCTCTTGATGATGGCCAGGACTGGAGCGATTTGGTGTCGAAGTTCGATAGGTTCCTCGAACTGGCAAACTCGGCAGAAATAAGCCTGATTTCGGCACCGTATGCCGAGAAGCGTGAAGTGCTCGAAATTCTGACCTCGAACCTCACCGCGAAGGGAAAATCCCTCTTGGTTAAGCTGAATTCTCCTTTCGATCTGTTGTGTTCCCGTCCGTCCTTTTACAGTGGTAGAGCAAGGGCAAATACGGCTCGAACGGTTTCCGCATGGATAAGGCAGATTTTGTTCGAAGCTTTCCCCAAAGGTCAGTTCAAGTTGTTAAAAAATAGGACGGACACCACCCTCGGAGTCTAACCAATGGCTGCTTC
>JANNNS010000026.1:0-9153 GCA_031398645.1 Acidobacteriota bacterium | reverse complement strand
TTTATTAGCAATGACTAAAAAACTAGATCTGACATCTCCACCCAAAGAATTTTCTCATTCTCACTTGTGGGACGAAAATGTACTCCGTAAAATCGTCACCGGCCTGCGAGGTTTGACTAGCCTGCGTCAGTGTCATGCCGGATAGCGGGCCGCCCGACTGATAGTCGGTCGGATTGTCGAAGCGTACCTGATATGCCGTGTTCGGCTGCAACGGCAAGTTGTAGATAACATTTCCGCTGCTCGTGCCGGCGGCGGAAGAAAAGTAGAATTCTCCGTCCTGATCGGTGAGGGCTGTTGCGATCAGGTTGCCGCTTCCATCATACAAGCGGACGGTCACACCTGCTGCGATCGCGGGTGATGTGCCAGCCCTTGACTCGCTCGGGTCCTGCACGCCGTTACCGTTTTGGTCGCGCCAGACGCGGTTTCCGATCTCGATCGGGGCCTGATCACAAAGGGCGGTGACACCGCCAAGACCATTCGCCTTTCCGAAATCGGGCACATTCGGCCCGCCGTTTCCGTTGTAAATGCGGTAGGCCCGGTCGGTCGAACCCGTCGTGTTGTTAAAATACCGAAGGCCGCCGTCAAATGTTGCGCTTGGTGCGATCACACGGCTGATAGGGTCAAGTACTGTCGAGATGACCTGCGGGCGTCCGGGCACATAAACCAGACTGCCCCACGACACTTCGTCATGATAGTTTCCGTTATTTGGAGCTGAGCAAAAATCGTCCTGGTGATAAAACTCACCGTTTCCGTTTCCTTGGCCGGTCGCCTGAGGTGCGGTTCCGGTAGTTCCACATCGGCCGTTGCTCTCCAGCGTCCAGGATCCGAATGAGCCGCACGCCCGGATCGTGTCGCCCGCCGTTCTTTTTGCATTTGGCCCGTTGTCCAGGGCCTGATCGCCGGAGCGGTCGCGAAGGCCGAGGATCAGGTTCCCATTCTCAAGAACAATGCTTGTCAGCATCGGCTGCGGCACGGAAAAGTCAGCATTCACAGTTGTTTGCCACGGCTGCCACTCGGCGGCCCAACCGGGATCAGCGAGTCCGCGTGAATAGTTGAGCCGGGCTGTGAAAACCGGCGTGGATGTGATCGCCAGGGTCGACGGATTGACCTCGAAGACGTAAGCGAACAGGTTTGCCGCATTCTGATTGGTTTCAGCCGTACACACAACACCAATGTAAACGCTGCCGCGGTAATAGTTGACGGCAAACGGGCGTTTATTTGTACCGCTCGATCCGTTTGAACAATTTGTTGCACTGCCACCAGGCGTCGGAAGGGTCAGCGATTGGATCTGTACGCTGCTGCCGAGGGATGCACCGGTACTGGCATTAAGAGCATACAGCCGGCGATCTTCCAGGTTCATTACGTACAATGTACTTCCGTCATCAGACAGATCCATTCCACCCAAACTCGTTTTCCCGACAGCATCCCAGCCGACATCATTGTTGTCATTCCCGTAATCCGCAGTATTGTGCGAGTTCGTGGTCGCGTTAGGTACGGTAAACGTCGACGCTACGGCACTGGTCGCGGGATTTACGACATAGACCGCTCCGGCATCGTCACTATTGTTGTAAGTTCCGTTCGCACCCGGGCCGAACCCGGCATGGCGCTTGAAATAGGACGCCGCGAATATTCGATTGCTCGCCCGATTGTAAGCGAGCGAAAATATTGTTCCGACCGTGCTTGCCGACGTGGTTAATGACGCGGTAGCTGGCGTGTCGTAGTTTGCCTGCGCCGGGTCGTTGTAGGTAGTGCCGGAATCATAGGGAAAATCGCGAAGGACCGCATTCGTTCCATAGACTCCGTTTTGAGCGCCGAATGCAAAGCGTGAGACCACCAACTCCGGATTGGCCTCACAGAACTCTTCGGGGCGGTTCAGGGCCAGATTGACGTCGATGGTTCCGCCATCGCCGACGAACTGTACGGCGGAACCGGAATCGGCCGCGCTTCCTCCGAGCAGCGAATTTGTCGAGCGTGCCGAAGGAAAATATCCGGTCGGTATCGTCGTAAACTCGAGACGGTATGGCCCCGTTCCTGTGGCTGCGAGTGAATAGGTGCCGTTTGCCGCGGATGTCGCGGTGCCGCGGACCGTGCCGGCGGTGTCGTAGGCACTTACAGTCACACCGGCAACGCCTGTGTCGACCGACGCCAAACCGCCTGCCGTATCAAAATTGCCGTTGGAATTATAGTCGTGGAAAACACGGCCGCTGATCGTTCCGGACAAGATCGAGGTTGGCTTGAATGCTTTCTGAGCATTCGAAAAGAAGAGGTTGTTTGTTGTGGCGAAAAGCAATCCTGCTACGATCGCCGAAAGCGACAGCGCGGCGCGCATGTTAGCGCGGCTTAATAATCTCTGCATAGATGGACTTGGACAAGACCTTGGCATTCAACATAGAACTGCCAGGGTTGAATTGATCTAGGATCTAAGGCCGCGGTTATGGGAGGGGTTTTGCGAGCGGAGCAAGGGTCAAAGGTTTGACGCCTGCGTATTCAAATAATACAGTGAAGCGTTTAACCATGTCAAACATTAATTTGTGCGGTGAATAAGGTCAGCGTTTAAGGCGGTTTACATACTTTTGCCTGAACTTTGCTACCTTCGGCGCGACCACTGCTGCGCAGTAGGGTTGGTTGGGATTGTTGGCAAAGTACTCCTGATGATAGTCTTCCGCAGGCCAGAACTTATCGAATGCCGTCACCTCGGTCACGATCGGCTTGTCGTAGATGCCTTCGTTGTTAATTTCATCTATCACTTCGAGCGCAGTTTGTTTCTGTTCCTCGGAATGGTAAAAAATAGCCGAGCGATATGACGTTCCGATATCATTGCCCTGCCGGTTCAACTGGGTCGGGTCGTGAACGGAAAAGAACACACGGAGCAGATCGGCGAACGAAAGCTCGGCCGGATCGAACCTGATCTGAACAACCTCGGCGTGGCCAGTGGTCTCAGAACAAACTTCTTTGTAAGTCGGGTTCTCTGTGTGTCCGCCAGAATAGCCAGAGACCACGTCTTCCACGCCCTTCAGGTCGTCAAATACCGCCTCGACACACCAAAAACATCCGGCTGCCAATGTTGCTGTTTCCATAACCTAGATGTAATCAAACCGTGAACCGTAAATCAAACGGACAGACAGGGTTTCGGCAAAGACGTCTCGCCTCACCGTCTAACATTGTCGAGGAGGAACTGTTGATATATGGCACATCTACTTGCACCGCAGGGCTCGCTTCCCACACTGCCCGTTTTCTTCAATGTCGACGGAGTTGTCGGCGCCGCTCCGGCAGCAAATAAACGGGAAGACGTTCTATTGGTCCAGTTTGCTTTCACGGTAATTGCGGCGAGCCCGACGCCTGGTTCAAGTCCGGAATTCAGGCAAGCCGCCGCGGCAGTCCAGATGACCGGAACGATCGATAACGCGACCATTAATGCTATTCGGGCCACTCAAGCTGAAGTAAAGAAGAAAGGTCAAAGCGCAACCGTGATCGATGGAAGAGTTAGCCCGGCCAAAGGCGGATACGCCTACGGCGACGCAACATGGACGATCGTTCACCTTAATGAATCGATCCAAGGGCGAAATATCAAGATCTGGCCCAGAATTGACCAGATCCCGAGCTGTCATCCGGAGTTAAAACAGATGGTCGTCAGGACAGTACAAGGAACATGAGACAAGGTTTGGGATCTACTCCAAGCCGGCAAAAGTCGTGATCGCGTTATGGATCGGATCGCCCTCAAGCGGAGCATTTCCCGGCCTGACGGAAAGCGTCGTTTGCAACCCCGCAGATCGTGCGGCATCCAGCTCTGCGGGCACGTCGGAAATAAATAGGATCTGGGCGGCCGGAATATCTAGGTTGCGGGCGATCGCGGCGTAACTGGTCGATTCCCGTTTCGGCCCCGTAGTTGTATCGAAGTAATTGGAAATGAAAGGCGTCACGTCGCCGTAGTTCGTGTGTGCGAAAAGCAGCTTTTGGGCAAGCACGCTGCCCGAAGAATAGATCGCGACGGTTTTGCCCGATCCCGACCAACCTCTCATCGACGCCGCAACGTCATCAAAAAGGGGAGCGACAAGTTTTCCCGAACGAAATCCTTCATGCCAAATTCTGCCTTGGATGGACTTGAGCGGTGTCGATTTTCTGTCCTGATCGATAAGGTGTTCGAGATAAGCAGAGATCGAACCCGGCTCGGTCGGATCTACCGGTATCGTGTAGCTCGCGTCTTTCGAACTTTCGACAATAAGCTCGTTGATCTCTTCGCTTAAAGAGCCGAAGTGAGTTTCGACGAACTTGCCGACACGTTCTCTTGCGTACGGAAAAAGCGTTTCGTGAACGAAGCTGATAGGTGTGGTCGTGCCTTCAATATCGAGGAGGATCGCCTTGGTCATTTTTACCACAAGAAATCTCTGTCTCCGTGCCTCTGTGGTTAAGGTTTCATCGCTAGGTACGAAACGCCGAAACACAGCGGTTGAAAGCCCGTGTCGACGCCCGAATCCGTATAATGCGGCGTCCAGCCGGAAATATCCTGGAAAAGCCTGATCGCCCGCACGGTCTTGTCGCCGCAGAGATTGAACCAGTGCCTGGTGCCGCGCGGCACGCGGATCATGTCACCAGCTTCCATCTCGATCGAAACGACAACACCGTTCTCCGGTGCGATGTGAAAAAGGCCGTGCCCTTTTACGATAAACCGCACCTCGTCCTCGTCGTGCCAGTGTTCCTTGTTGAATTTATTCAACATTACGTCCAGCCCGGGTGTCGTCGGCACAATGTTGATAACATCTGCGGTCACGTACCCGCCCTTGTGCTTCAGGGCTTCGATCTCGTCAGCGTAACCGTCGAGGATCTCCTGATCCGTCGCATCCGCGGAGATCTGCTTGAGGTTCTCCCAGCGTTCATAGTCGATGCCCACGCCGGCCAAATACTCAACAATCGCGGCCTTATCCGTAAGCCTTAATCCTCTATTTGGTACATCTACAACTGCCATAGGTTCGATCTAGCCACAGAGAGCCTCTGTGATCTCGGTGTTCTCGGTGGCTAATGCTTTAGACCTCTTCCGATCACCTCAAACAAAAACTCAAAAATCTCGACATGCCGCCTCGCCTCGGCCACACTTTCGCCCCAGGTGTATAAACCGTGGCGGCGCAAGTAGATGCCGTGGATCGCATCGTTATCGCGGATCACATTTTCTATCACGTGCGAAAGTGCGATGTAGTCCTGCGAATTCTCGATGATCGGCACTTTCTCGTGATGTTCGTGCGTTTTCACACCCGACAGGCCTTTGAGCATCTCGTAACCGTTTATCTCGATTCCGCCCTGCTCAAAAAAGTGGTCGGAAAGTATAGTTCCCCAGACGGAATGCGTATGCAGGATCGACCGCGCCTTTGGCATAAAGCGGTAGATCGTCAGATGGAGGAGCGTTTCGGCGGACGGTTTGCCAAAGCCCTGAAGGATCTCGGCGTCGTCATCCAACTCCAGGAAATTTGTCTCGTCGAGATTCCCTTTCTCGATACCGCTCGCGGTAACGCAGATTCGGAGCGGCTTTCTGGCCAGCAGCATGCTGAAATTACCGCTTGTGCCAAGCACCCATCCGCGGCGATAAAATTCCTGGCCCGCTTCCGCCAGTTCGAGAGTCGATGCCGATATGCTTGGTTTTCCAGCCATTTCTATTCTTCGTCCTGCCGCAGTTTTTCAAGCACTGACAGATCTTCCAAAGTCGTTACGTCTCCGGCGACGGTCGCTCCCGACGCAATTTCGCGAAGTAGCCGACGCATTATCTTGCCCGAACGGGTTTTGGGTAAGGCGTCAGTAAACCGAATATCGTCCGGTTTTGCCAATGCTCCGATCTCTTTGGCGACGTGAGCTCGAAGCTCGTTCTTTAATTCCTCGCCGCCGGTCCGTCCGCCTTCAAGTGTAACAAACGCTGCAATAGCCTGTCCTTTAAGATCGTCCGGGCGACCGACGACTGCGGCTTCCGCAACCGCCTCATGAGAGACGAGGGCAGATTCGACCTCGGCCGTCCCAAGGCGATGGCCGCTAACGTTGATCACGTCATCGACGCGGCCCATTATCCAATAATAGCCGTGCTCATCACGACGTGCGCCGTCACCGGCAAAGTAAAAGCCCGGAATTTCGGACCAGTAAGCCTGTTTGTAACGCTCGTCATCGCCCCACAAGGTTCTCAGCATCGACGGCCACGGGTGCGTTGCTACGAGATAGCCGCCTTCGTTGACGCCGACTGACTTGCCGGCCTTGGTCACAACGTCCAGCAATATGCCGGGTATCGGACGTGTTGCCGTGCCGGGTGTCGTCGGCGTGGCTCCGGGAAGCGGGCTGATCATTATCGTTCCGGTCTCGGTCTGCCACCAGGTATCGACGATCGGACATTTTCCTTTCCCGATTATCTTGTGATACCACATCCACGCTTCCGGGTTGATCGGCTCGCCGACGGTGCCGAGAAGGCGGAGTGACGAAAGGTCATGTTTCAGCGGATACTGCTCGCCCCATTTGAGAAAAGCACGGATCGCGGTCGGAGCGGTGTAGAAGATAGTAATTCGATTACGCTCGATGATGTCCCAGAACCGATCGAAATCGGGAAAGTTAGGAGCACCCTCGTACATAAAGACCGTCGCACCATTTGCAAGCGGGCCATATACCACATAGCTGTGCCCGGTCACCCAACCGATGTCTGCGGTACACCAATAGATATCATCGTCCTTGAGATCGAAGACAAGCTTTGCGGTGTAAGATGCCTGCGTCAAATAGCCGCCCGTCGTATGCAAAATGCCCTTTGGCTTGCCGGTAGTGCCGGACGTGTAGAGGATAAAAAGCGGATGTTCGGAATCAAGCTCGACGGCCGGGCAATCAGCATTAACGGTCTGAATCAGCTCATGCCACCAATGATCGCGTCCTGCCTCCATCTTTATCTCGGAACCGGTCCGGCGGTAAACGATGACATTCTCCACCGATGGCGTCTGTACCACGGCCTCATCGACGATCGCCTTTAGCTTTATTTCGGAACCGCGGCGATAACCGCCATCCGCCGTGACGATTAGTTTGCAGCCGCCATCAATGACTCGATCACGGATCGCGTCTGCCGAAAATCCACCGAAAATTACCGTGTGCGTGGCACCGATACGTGCACACGCAAGCATCGCGATCGCCAGTTCAGGAACTAGCGGCATATAAAGAGCGACGCGGTCGCCCGTCTGAACGCCTAGTTTTTTGAGAACGTTCGCAAACCGACATACCTCAGCGTAAAGCTGCAGGTATGTAAGCGTCCGCTGTTCACCGGGCTCGCCTTCCCAAATGAAGGCGGCCTTATTCTTTCGCCAGGTGCTCAAGTGCCGGTCAAGGCAGTTGTAAGAGATATTGATCTTGCCGCCAGTAAACCATTTCGCGAAAGGCTCGTTCCATTCGAGGACCGTGTCCCATTTGCGAAACCAGCTAAGCTCCTCAGCCTGCTTTGCCCAGAACGCCTGCGGATCGGCCTTGGCCTCTGCATACAAGCGCTCGTATTCATCGAAACTCTTGATGTGTGCGTTCGCGGCAAATTCGGCCGGCGGCGGGAAGAGCCTTTTCTCACTCAGGACTGATTCGATAGCGCTGTTGTCGGACATATCTTGTTAGTATAAATTATCGCGTAGTCGTCTTGAAAACGTTCCTACAAAAACGATTTACCTATAGACTTGGGATAACCTAGGATTACGTGTAAAATCTCAGGACGACACTTTTCCAAGCTTCCGTCAGAAGATTCGACCAATTTTTGCAGATCAGCGAGTAAGCCTATGTCTCTACTCGAAATGAAGGACATCGTCAAGGAATTCCCGGGCGTCAAGGCTCTGGACGGCGTGAGCTTTACGCTTGAGGCCGGCGAATTTCATTCGCTGGTAGGTGAGAACGGCGCCGGAAAATCCACGTTGATGAAGGTGCTGTCCGGTGTGTACCCGGCCGGTACATACGAGGGCCAGATACTGATCGACGATCAGCCGCAGCAGTTTCGCGGTATCCGTGATTCCGAGAACGGCGGCGTTGCCATCATCTTTCAGGAGCTTTCGCTTGTGAAGGAATTGACGGTGGGCGAGAATATTTTCCTCGGTCAGGAACCATCCAAATTCGGCGTTATCGATTGGTCAGCGCTCTATCATCGGGCGGCCACGCTACTTCGCGAACTTAACCTTTCGATCGATCCGCGAGTGCCGGTAGGTAGTTTGGGCATCGGGCAACAGCAGCTTGTCGAGATCGCAAAGGCGCTTTCCAAAAAGGCGAGGATCCTGGTCCTTGACGAACCGACCGCCGCGTTGACCGAGTCCGAGGTCGAGACCCTCTTTACCATTCTCAGGAAACTCAAATCCGATGGCGTCGGGATGATCTACATCTCGCACAAGCTGGACGAGGTCTTTGAGATGAGCGATCGCGTAACCGTTTTGCGTGACGGAAAAACTGTCGCGACCCACGCCGCCGCCGATCTGAACAAAGAAAAGGTAATTCAGCTTATGGTCGGCCGAGACGTCGGCGATATTTTTCCAAAGATCCATCATGAGTTGGGTGAAACGGCACTCGAAGTACGGAACCTGACAGCCTACTCGCCGGACGATGCTAATAAGAAGTTGGTGGACGACGTTTCGTTCTCGGTCCATAAGGGCGAAGTGCTCGGTGTTGCCGGACTGATGGGTGCTGGGCGGACCGAGCTGCTGATGGCGATTTTTGGGGCGTGGCAGGGAAATTACAGCCGCAAAATTATTGTAGCGGGAAAAGAGGTCTCCATAAACTCTCCCGCTGAAGCTATCGAGCATGGCGTTGCGTTTGTGACCGAGGACAGAAAGCGGTTTGGCCTGATCCTTGAGCAGACGATCATGGACAACATGACGTTGGCCGGGCTGAAGACAATTTCGGGAAGGATCCTGACCAACCGCAGCCGTGAGGTGATGGCGACCCGGACGCCGATGCAGTCGCTGCGGATAAAGGCAAATTCGCCGCTGACGATCGCCGGAACTTTGTCGGGTGGTAACCAGCAAAAAGTTGTGCTTGGCAAATGGCTTTTGACCGGGCCGAGAGTACTTTTCCTGGATGAGCCGACACGCGGCATCGATGTTGGAGCAAAACAGGAAATTTACGCTGAGATAAACAAGTTGTCGGAACAGGGCCTGGCCATCGTTCTCGTATCCTCGGAACTGC
>JANNNS010000311.1:0-2635 GCA_031398645.1 Acidobacteriota bacterium | reverse complement strand
GTTATTGAAAGTAAGTTTGCCAGGCAGCAAAGCCGCCGGTCGGTGTCAGTTGTTGGAGATCTCTCGTGACATCATTCTTTCGAGGGTGCGTGCGACGTAAGAGACGATCGAGATCATCCTTGCGTATTCGATACGCGTCGGGCCCAGCACGCTAAGGGTTCCTATCGCTGAACTGTTCCCGATCCTATATGGTGCCGAGATCAGGGTGCAGTTCCTTAGGCTCGGAGTGCGGTTCTCGCTGCCGATCACGACCTGAACGTCTCCGTTTCCGGATGTGTCGCGAACGACGCATTCGTTCAGGATCTGAATCAGGCGGGATTTTTCACCGATCGTTGAAAGTAATTCTCGAAGCCTTTCCAAGTCAGCGAAATCGCTCTTGGACAGGATATTCGAGGTACCATCGACGAATACTTCGCCCAGTTGGTCTTCCTCATCCTCGATGCTCTGAGAACAGAGAATTACGGCAGTCTGCAGCAGCTTATCGAATAAAGCCTTTTCTTCGTGCATCAACTTCAATATCTCGGCACGAATTTCCGATAGACTTCGCCCGGCAAATTCTGCGTTCAGATAGTTTGCCGTTCGTTCGAGTTCTTCCTTGGACAAGGCCACGTTAAGCCGGATGATCCGGTTGTGGACAATGTTCGGGGCTGAAACCAGGACGACCAAAATGCGGTTGTCGCTGAGGTTCACGAACTCGATATGCTGCAGGCGATCGTTTGCCAGGCTAGGCGAAACCACGATTCCCACATTATTTGAAAGAGCAGATAGCAGCTGTGAGGTTCGTTCCATTAATCTGTCGGGTGTTTCGGCATTTTCTTTCAAACCGAACTCTCCGCCGATTCGGTCAAGATCGTCGTTCGAAATGCTGAGAACGCCAAGCAGATTGTCAACAAAGAACCTGTAGCCGCGGTCGGTCGGGACACGCCCGGCGGATGTGTGCGGCTGTTCGAGCAAACCCAGCTCTTCCAACTCACTCATCACACTGCGAATCGTCGCCGAACTCAAACCTGAGGTATTGGCAAACTTTTCCGCAACCGCTTTCGAACCAACTGGTTCGCCCGTGACAAAATGTTCGTTAATTATCGCTGAAAGGATAGTTTGCCCGCGAGAGCCGGGAAAATTCAGGCTTTTTCCGACAATTGGGTTAGGTCCGAGGACAGACATCTTATCACGGAGAGTTTGAAGCCAACCGCGAATGAACGGTATGCTTCCCATTAAGAGAAATAGCATTTAAGCCCGTTATCTGTCAAGAAATATTAGTTAAACTGTGATTAACAAGAACGAAGCAGAAGTACTCGGAAGACTGGCAGCATTCTATCGCGAGGCCTTTCAAACCTATGATAAAGAGCGGGTCGCTCCACCGATCGATATCCGATTTTATCCGTACATTGGGATAAATCACACCATTCGAATCCGCGAAGGCAAGGTCTATGTTCGCATTGCCGAGGTCTGCCGTGAAATGCCGGATGACGGGCATCGGGCTCTAGCATATATTTTGGTCGCCAAACTGTTCCGTCGGCGCGTCCCGAAACGAGCCCGCGATGTGTACTCAAGCTATGTGACAAATGCTGACATTCGCGAACAGGCAGCCGAAAACAAACGCACACGCGGACGGAAGGTCGTTACAACCGCTCAGGGCGAATTCTTCGACTTGTCAGAAATATTCGACCGCCTGAACGGTGATTATTTTCAAAGATCACTGCCGAAACCGGTCTTGACCTGGTCGGCTCGAAAAACCTACCGAATTCTCGGTCATCACGACGCCACTCACCAAACCATCGTCGTCAGCCGCTCCCTCGACACCAAAGACACGCCCAGATTTGTTGTCGAATACATAGTCTTTCACGAAATGCTTCACATTCACCACCCGACCGTCCACCACAACGGCCGCCGCTACAACCACACACCCGCGTTCCAGGCCGACGAAGAAAAATTCGAGCATTTTCACACCGCCGAAAGATGGATCGAACAAAATGTGCGAAGGCTGAAAAGAAACGCGCGTAAAAAATGACCTCCGGAATAGCACAATTGAGATATATGTAATGGCGGTTCCACAAATTCCCCTACTTCTCACCAACGAACTGGGCAATTATTGTACCGATCAGACCAAAATCGGAGACGGTTCGACGTTCCATCCCGTTTTCATTGAAACTGGTCTCCGTAATTGATATTGAGTTAATATTCATATCGCCGTCTTTTCTATTCGACATAACTTCCGCGATCTTTCCTGCGATCTCGGGACTGCGGGACCAAGTTACGGATACTGGCCGACCGCTCAAATTCAGAGGATAGTTTTGCTTTTGCTGATCCCACTTCGCGCTCATGCCGGGACAGCCAGAAATACTTTCCGCATCACCGATCTTAACAAAACCTCCTCCAAAAAATTCCGCCGCAATTTCACCATTTTCTGACTTCAAGCCCTCGTGTCCATCACCAGAACTCTTTACAAGCATTTGAGTCTTCATTTTGCTTCCCATCGATTTTCGGACCTTTTCCTGATCTTTTACGGCGCCAATTAGTATGGGGCTTTCGCCTTCTGCATCGCAATGGAATGTGATTATTTCTGATTCGATGCCCTGCAAAAATAGCTCAGGATCTTCGATACCGTATGGTTCGAAAAGACTGCTCGAAAACC
>JANNNS010000306.1:0-14169 GCA_031398645.1 Acidobacteriota bacterium | reverse complement strand
AGTTTCGCTATATCTCTTGCTCGCACAATAAGCATAGGCGAGCCAAAAGCGGCCGGAGATAAAGTTAGGGTCGAGATCGAAAGTTTTTTTGGCCTGGTCCAGGCCCAATTCGCTTTGCCTGTCAAAGAGATACGCCCCGGCAAGGTTCGCCTGCATTATCAAAGACATGGGCTCCAGATCCACGGCCGTCTTGATCTCTCGAACTGCATCGCCGGTGCGGCCGACAGACTGAAGGAATAGTCCGTACCAATAATGAGATCTTGCATTATCAGGATCCATTTCGAGAGCCTTCTTAAACTCACGCTCAGCTTCGGACCACTTCCAATCTAATCGAAACGCTAATCCCAGCGCCGTATGAGCTTCAGCCAGATTCGGGTCTATCTCGCCTGCCTTGACAGCCGCATTCCTTGCTCTGGAAACACCCTCTTCTCTGGAGAATGAAAAGAAGGAGTTGCCGGTTCCGGTGTTATACGCATAGCTCATACCAACGTAGGCCAGGGCAAAGTTAGGGTCGAGCTTGATCGCCTGCTGATAATAATCAATGGCTTTCTCAAGGTCGTCTTTCGATCGTCTGGCCAGGTGATACTGGCCTCTCAAATAGAGTTGGTAGGCTTCGTCACTGACGGTGTATTTCTTCGCCAGCTTTTGTTCGCTTTCGCCCGACAGTTTTAGTTGCAGTTTGCCCACGATTTCGGTGACGATCTCGCGTTGGGTGGTCAATAATTCCGAAAGTTTCCGTTCATACTGCTCGCCCCACAGCGACTTGTTCGTTCGGGCATCCACCAGCTCGACCGTGATGTTCAGATTGTCGCCCCGCTTGGTAAGGCGTCCGGTCATCACGGCATCTACGCCAAGTTCTGAGGCGACCTTGGCAACATCGGTCGAGGCTCCTTTGTAACGCATCACCGAACTCGTCGGGCTAACCCTCAGATCAGGTATCTGCGTCAGCCGAAAGATCACCGATTCCGCCAAACCGTCAGACAAATAATCCGTGTCGGCATCCGAATTCCTATTCTCAAACGGCATCACGGCGATCGAATTGATCGACGCCGATCCACCGATGCTGAAATATCGATAACCAAAGAACCCGCCGACGAGAACCAACACAGCTACCACCAACGCCGCCAGCGGCTTCACCCCTCGCCGAGCGGAAAAGCTCTGCTTTTCCGAAAGCCCGCCTAAACTCTCTTGAGGCTCCGCCTCCGCTCCGCGAGGCAACACAGCGGTCCGTTCCGTCGTATGAATCTGCGCACGCGTCGGAGCCTCGCCCGGAGCGGCCGTCGAGTGAAGTATTGCGGTCTCCGGTCCTTCGTCCAGGGACAAAGCCCCACCCGCTACCGCAGGTGGTACCGACACAGCGGGGCCTTCGAGCAGCGCATTTCCATCGTCGAGACAATACAGCAGCGTGTCGTCGTAATAATCCCGTCTGCATTCAGGGCATCGTTTCATAGGCTCCGTGAGAGTGACCTAAGTCATGCGTTTTTCGGCGTACTTATGCAAAATGCTGGCGATCAGGGTTTGATACGGTATGCCCTCGGCCAAGGCTCGCTTTTGCAGAGCTCGCAGATCGCGCGAGGCGATGCGGATGTTGATCCGCGCATCTTTCTTGAAAGTGCTTTCAGCAACCTTGCGGTGTCGGGCAAGTTCCTTTTTAACACCGGCAACCGAAACCGCCCTACCACTATCATAAGCGGCCAGGATTTCCTTTTCTTCAATGTCCAGCTTATTCATTTTCATCTCCTAGATATCTTTTGGTGGCTTTGCTGCTCGGAATGATGGTCTTTAGGAAAATCTCTTCATCGTTTTCAACGAACGGTACGAGATAAATGTAATCCTCCACGCAAACCACCATTATCTTTTGTCCCGGATATTTCGATTGGTTCGGATGCTCGAAAATATCGACCGCGTCCCCGGCCTCAATATGAAACACGACGTCCTCAAACGAGATTCCCCTGCTCTTTCTCAACAGGTCGTTCTTTTCCGGGTTCCAAGCGTAGGTTTTCACGATTTAAGATTACAATAATGTGTGCCTATTGTCATCCACTCAGGGCATAGTTTCATAAGATTCTATTCCGGGATCCCGACTCGTTTGACCAATTCCTTAAATCGCGGGTCGTCTCGCACGAAGTCCCAGGCTTTAGTGACCTTTAGTAGGAGAAACTGCCTGTCACGCTCGTCATACGCTTTGTTCAGATATTCGATCGCCTTATCTTTGTCTTTGCCGCAAGCTTTTTCATAAGCTTCTATTCCGGCATATTCATCCGTTTCAATAGATCCTTGTACCGAGGGTCATCTCGGAGCGAGTCCATTAGCGGTTCAGTTTTCAAGCGGTGGCAATGCCAATCTTGTTCGGCGTAGGACTTTTCCAGTTCGGCGAACGCTTGCTCCTTTTCGCCCAACGCAACATAAATCATCGCCACCAGAAACGGCGCAACGTACTGAGTTTTTGAAATCTCTTTGTACCTGTTTATTACCTCCTCAGCTTTTCTTCGCTGCCCAGATTTCGCATGTGCGTAACCCAACGTAGCAAGCGCCAATTGGCTTGTTGAGTCGGTCTGCAAAGATTGCTCGCTAAGTTCGATCGCTTCGGCGTACATTCCTTTTCCGTTGTAGGCTTCAGCGAGAAAGTAGCGCCCGGACACATGGCTAGGGTCAACGTCATAAACCGTTTTTGCCTGTTCTATCGCTCGATCATACTGACGCGCAACGTAGTAGGCATTTGAAGCAAGGGCGCCTGTGCTTAGATCGAGCGGTTCAATTTCCAAAGCCCGCTTGAATGCAGCTATCGCCTCATCGGAACGTCCCTGGGGCGAAAGACAAACCTGTGCGTAACGGACATACGTTGCGGAACTATTCGGGTCTAGTTCGATAGCTCGTTTGAATTCCCGCTCGGCTTCCGTCCAGTTCCATTCGTAAACAGCCAGCGTATTGGCGAGAGCGGCGTGTCCTTCCGCTAGCGACGGGTCGAACTCAAGAGATCTTCGCGCCGCCGCTTTCGCTTGTGGAACAGCTTCTTTCGGCGAAAGGTAGCCGTAAGGTGGCATCTGATTATAGGTTTCGGCAATGCGTGCGTAGGCTAGAGCGAAATTCGGGTCGAGATTTATCGCCTGCTGAAAATACTCGATGCCTTTTAGAAGGTCGTCCTTTGTCCGTCTGCCCAGGTGAAAGCGTCCTTTCAGATAAAACTGATAGGCTTCGTTATTGTCGGTGTATTTCTTTGCCAGCTTTTGCTCGCCCGCACCGGAAAGTTTTAATTGCAGTTTGCCCACGATCTCGGTGACGATCTCGCGTTGGGTGGTCAATAATTCCGAAAGTTTCCGTTCATACTGCTCGCCCCACAAAGACTTGTTGGTGCGGGCATCCACGAGCTCGACCGTGATGTTCAGATTGTCTCCCCGCTTTGTAAGCCGTCCGGTCATCACCGCATCTACGCCAAGTTCGGAGGCGATCTTTGCAACATCGGTCGAGGCTCCTTTGTAACGCATCACCGAACTCGTCGGGCTAACCCTCAGATCAGGTATCTGCGTCAACCGAAAGATCACCGATTCCGCCAAACCGTCAGACAAATAATCCGTATCAGCATCCGAATTCCTATTCTCAAACGGCATCACGGCAATCGAATTGATCGCCGCCGATCCGCCAACGCCGAAGTATCGATAACCAAAGAACCCGCCGACAAGAACCAGAACAGCCACGACCACCGCTACCAGCGGCTTCGCCGCCCTATTTGCGGAAAAGCTCTGCTTTTCCGTCGAACCTCCCAAACTTCCTTGAGGCTCCGCCTCCGATCCGGCTGGCAAGATCGCCGTCTGCTCCGTAGTATGAATCTGCTCCCGAGTCGGAGCTTCGCCCGGAGCGGCCGTCGAGTGCAAGATCGCGGTTTGTGGTTCGTCGGCTGGGAGCCCAGTAGCTGCCGCTTTTGGTTCTGTCTTTGCAGGGCCGTAGAGCAGCTCCGCTCCGTCATCCAGACAGAACATCATGGTATTGTCGTATTCACGACCGCATTCAGGGCATCGTTTCATATAGATCGGTCATCTCGGAAAGCCGAGTTTATCGAGAAGATTGTTAAACCGAGGATCGTCTCGCAGAGACTCGAACCGCGGATCCACCTTTAGAAAGATCAGCCAAGGCTGCTCCTGGGTCTCGATTGACCTAATTAACGACGCGAATGCCTTATCTTTTTCGCCGAGCTGCGAAAACCAGGCAGCCTCGTTGTAGAAGGGCCAGCGGTCTGAAGATTGCGAGCGGTCAATGGTTTGGAACCGTTCAAGCTCGGCGCGAGCGACTGCGGGCCAGCCACCCTTCGAAAATGCCGCACGAACACTATTAGCCCAATCATCCTGACCGGCAAGCTTCAAGGCGGTTACACGATGTTCGACTGCTTCCGAATACATTCCCCTCAAACTATAGGCAATCGCCAACAGAACATGAGCATTTCGGTGATCCGGGTCTATATCGGTCGCTTTCTTAAGCTGGGCAATGCCTTCATCATAACGTCTTGCGTTTACCAAAGCTCCGCCATAAGAGGTATTCAGTGGAAGATTGAACGGCTCGATTGCGAGGCCTTGCTGATACTTCGCGAATGCCTCATCGAATTGCCCTGTAGCGTATAATAGTTCGCCGTAACGCTGGTATGTGTCTGTCCAGTTAGGATCAAGCCGGTACGCTCGTTCCAGTTCGCCTCGAGCCGCCTCAAAATTTAGTTCGTAGCGCAACATTATAAAAGCCAGCGCGGTATGCCCCTCTGCCAGGTCGTCGTTTAGCGAAAGGGCTTTGAGCGCTGCTACTCGGGCCCGGCCCTTACGCTGCGAGTGAGGAATAACGTCCGACGGCTGAGCAACAGCATCTGCCAGACCCGCGTATGCCCGGGCGTAGTTTGGGTCGAGATCGATAGCTTGCTGAAAATAGCCGATCGCCTTGCCGGTGTCACCGATCCTCCGTTTGTTCCAAAAGTAACGTCCCTGAAGGTAGAGTCGATAGGCTTCGGGGTTAGTTGTGTCGTTTCTGATGATTGGCGAGCTATCTGTGCCCGTAAGTTTCAAACGGAGCGTTTCGGACACGTCGCGGCCGACTTCTGCTTGTAACGAAACGAGATTGGAAAGCTTTCGGCTATACTGCTTTCCCCAGATCTGGTCTTCCGTTGCCGTGTCGATGAGTGACAAAAAAAGCGTAATATCTTCGCCTCTCTGGACTAGCCGTCCATTCAGAATTGCACCGACATTCATTTCTTTGCCGATAACTTTCGTATCGAACTCGCGTCCTTTGTATCGAAACGCCGAGCTGCGAGGTTTGACCCTCAAATTTGGAAGCTGCGTTAGAGTATTTATCAAGGTTTCCGTCATACCGTCGGAAAGGTACTCTACGTCTGCATTCCCGCTTTCGTTAACGAAGGGAATCACGGCAATTGATTCGATCTGTCTGGCTGGTGAGAAGTATCGGTATCCGAAAAGTCCGCCTAGCACAATAATTCCCAACAAAAAAGGTACCGCAAGCAGCCGCTTATCAAAGCTGCGAGCCGTTTGCGCAACATCGCCTGCGACCGTCGGCAAAACAGCCGTCTGGTCGGTAATCTCTATCTGCTCGCGGGTCGCCGCTTCACCTGATAAATCGTCGGCAAGTATCGCCGTCGCCGGTTCATCTCCACCCGAAGCCGTCGCCGGGCCTTCGAGCAGCGCATTTCCGTCGTCAAGACAATACAGCAGCGTGTCGTCGTAATAATCGCGCCTACATTCAGGGCACCGTTTCATAAAGTTCTATTCGGGCAGGTTACCGATATTCTCCTCGACTGGTTTCTCATACTGTCATGTTAAATCCGCCATCAGGCGTCAAGGTAGTGCCTGTGATACAACTTGCTTCGTCTGCACAAGCAAATCTATTTCCTCCGGCTTTCCTACACGTCGAACGTGAACTTTTGGCACCATAACATCGTCGTAGATCTCATCGCCGATGATTTCAGCGAGAACCTTCCCTAAAACTTCATGGCACCGCCATGGAGACATGAAGTCCTTTTCGAGCCAGCCAGTGTGGTCATCGAATGATCTTCTAAACGATAGAACGGAAAACCCGTCCAATGAGGTCAGCAGTAACTACCGAAAAAAATGACATGAGGCAAATTGCGATCACGAAACCCGCATTCGGGACAAAAAAATCCGCCTATGCCGCATGGAAAGCACTTTTGCAGTGTGCTTTAAGCGAGTTTAGGACGGATTTACCTTTAAGCCAAGAAATAATTAGTTTACATATTCTTTAGGAAACCAGAGCACGTCGGCGGGTTCTTCGGATTTGGCCTGGCGTTTCCGCTGTTGTGCCGCGCGAACGAGTTGTTCTACCGTCTCGCCATCTTTCCAGAACGTTGCCCAGCCGACGTTCAGTGCGATCGCAACGCCTTCGCCGTCAGCGATCTCAAATTCGTTCTGGACGAACCCTTCTCGGATGCGGTCGATTATCTCGAACGCCGTCTTCTCTGCCGCGGTCGGCAGGATGACGCTGAATTCGTCGTTTACGGTCCGCGCAAGAAAGTCCATCTTTCGCAAATGTCCGCCAATGTGTGCTCCGGCAAATTCAAGCATCTGATCGCCGACGGCATGGCCGAGCATTGAATTAACGGCGCCAAAATCTCTGATATCGATCGAGAGTATCGTCAGCGGCCGTTCATCACGGTGCCGGAGGCATTCCGCGAGCTGATTCTCAAGCACCATATAAAAGGCCCGTTCGTTCGGCAGCCCGGTCAACGAATCCGTCAGTGCGCTCGAAAGAGTCCGTTCAAACGCCAGCGAGCTTCGGAAGATCGGGGTGACGTGTTCGCCGATGGCTTCGAGCAGCTTGACCGTATCCTCACTTCTGTCTATCGGAGCCGTAAAGAAAAGCTGAAAGACCCCGAAAGGCTTGTCGCCATGCATTAGCGGAATGGCCGCCGACGCCGTGAATCCGGAAACGCGCTCGGCCCCGATCGCTTGTGCATCAGCCGAGAGGCCATTTTCGGTCACGATCTTCCGGATCGTGAACGCCCTGCCCGCGAGTCCCTCGGAAGTACCGATCTCGGCATCCCTCAGCAATTCTGCCTGATCGCCGTCGAAATGCACGAACTTCAGCTTTTCCCCTGACTCATCCGGCACGATAAGCGCCGACACGGCAAATGGAAATATCTCGCTGACACGGCTTGAGACCAGCCGGAACATATCAGCTGCGTTCAACGATGAACCAAACACCTCGTTCGCCTCGTCAAGTGCGATCAGCCTATCCTCAAGGTCGTAACCGGCAGGCTCGGGCTCAGTAATTGTCGGCAGCTCTTCGATAACGGCCTCAGCCTCAGCATTCCTTGGCCTAACAAAAACACTCACGCAAAGGAATACAGTTGCCGCAAAGACCGTGACGGCGAACATCATCCACCGGCCCGCTCCCAGGCTGGCAGCGAGAAACGTAAGCGAGATCGCGAAAAGTCCCGCGATGATAGGCGCAATTTTTGCTGCTTGAAACGAACCCGGGTCGCGTTCACCGCGGCCGGCATTCTCAAAACTGTTCATAGGATCGTTAGCTCGATCAGGGATGGTCGATCGAACTCTGAGGCTTTCGCGGCGAAGGTGCCGCCACTTAAAAGATTACGCCGCGGCGGCCGGAACGTCAACTTTTTCCTTACATCTGCACATTATTATATATATGACGAAAATCGGTGAAAATGTGATTTTCCACGCAGAACTAAGCAAAAACGGAAAAAAGAGCACTTTTTTCTTCAAAAAGCGAAATTTTTCACAATTTTTGGGTTGACTATACAGGCTTTGCTGTCTATATTGTCCAATGTTCCGAAAATTTTGGGAATGGGACAAGGCTGTGTTTTTCACAGTCGTTAGTAAAAATAAGTTAACTTATTCTTTGAAGAAGACAGGAGATCAACATTAACATGAGAAAAATTATTGCACTTTCAAGCCTTTTGGCCCTTGGTGCTCTTGGTATGGCCTGCGGCGACGCCGCTCCGGCAAACAATGCATCGAATGCTAACGCAAACCGTGCTAACACGACTGCTAACGCAATGAACACAGCTGCTAACACGATGGCAAACGCAGCTAACGTAATGGCAAATGCTGCTAACACAGCTGCAAATGCTGCTAACACAGCTGCTAACACGATGGCTAATGCTGCAAACGCTGTTAAGCCTGCTGCTGCTAACACCAACGCAAACGCAAACGCTGACAAGAAGCCGTAGTTCTTAGTTTACGAAAGATGGAAAAAGCGGCTTCTTCGGAGGCCGCTTTTTTCATGTCTGCTTTTGACCCTCTCAGTTAAGCCAGTAATTCCGCCAGATCCTCCACCGTCGTAACAGGCCGCTGACATACAAAATTCTCGCAAACGTAAGCCGCGGACTTGCCGTCCACGATCGACCGGCCCTTCAACAGCGGCAGATCCGAACCTTCCTCGTCCGACTTTGCAACGATCTTGAACGGCCGATAACTTGCCCAGACCTCCGCCCAAAGCTCATCAGACTCGTTCCCGACTATCGCAACCTCCTTCACCTCTGCAAGGGCAAACTCCGCAGCCGACAGCGTTCGTCCAAAACCCTGCGGATACCGCCGGATCTGCTCCGCCGCGATCCGCAGAGTTGTCAATGCAAATCTCTCGTACTTCTCCTCGCCATAGAACTTCGCCAGCCTGAGCAGAACATCCGCCGCCACCGAATTCCCCGACGGAGTCGCATTGTCAAAAAAATCCTTATTGCGCACGATCAGTTCCTCGTGGTCGTTAGACGTAAAGTAAAACCCGCCGTTCTCGCCATCCCAAAACTCAGTGATCATCGCGTCCGCAAGCTCCCTCGCTTTTTCCAGATACCTCACCTCTCCGGAAACCTGATAAAGCTCGATCAACCCATCGGCGAGATTCGCGTAATCCTCAATATACCCGTTCAACTTCGCCTTTCCGTCTTTCCACGTTCGCAGCAAGGTCCCAAACTCCCCTCCTGTCTTAGGAAGGGTGGACGCCGCTTCGGCGGACGGGGTGGTGATCTCCTGCCTACTCACCAAACTCTCCAACAAAAAATCCGCATTCCTCGTCGCAATATCCAGATACTCCGGCTCATCCAGCACAGCCGCCGCCTCGGCAAACGCCGCCAGCATCAGCCCGTTCCACGCCGTCAGCACTTTCTGATCTCGAAACGGCTTGACCCGTTTTTCGCGTTCTGCAAACAACTTCTCACGACTGGAACGCAGGCGTCCCGCCTGCACGGACGCGTCAGCGTCCGATCCGCTGCCGCCCAAATTCAAAATATTACTGCCCTCAAAATTCCCATCCGCCGTCACGTCATAGAACGCACAGAAGGCCCTACCGTCCTCCTCGCCCAACACCGCCGCGACCTGCTCCCGCGTCCAGACAAAGAACTTCCCTTCTTCGCCCTCACTGTCCGCGTCCTGCGACGAATAAAATCCGCCCGATTCATCCAACATCTCCCGCTTCACATACTCCAACGTCTCGACCGCGATCCGCTTGAAAAACTCACCCTCCAAACTCTCCTCCGTGGTGATCCCGGGCCGGTCAGAGCGAAATATCTGATACAAATGCAAATAGACCCTTATCAACTGAGCATTGTCATAAAGCATTTTCTCAAAATGCGGCACCAGCCAGATCGCGTCGACCGCGTAACGATGAAAGCCGCCGCCTAGCTGATCATAGATCCCGCCGTTCGCCATTTTCTCCGCGGTCTTTCGAACCATCTCAAGGGCCCCGCTGTCGCCGGTCCTTTTCCAGTACCGAAGCAAAAATTCCAGCGACATCGCCTGCGGAAACTTAGGAGCACCGCCCCAACCGCCTTCCTTCGCGTCAAACGACCGCACATAGCTCTGAAACGCGGCGGTCAGCATTGCATGATCGACGCCGGCGGAAGCCAGTCCGGTGACCGAAAGCCGCCGAAGCTCGCCCAGAATATCGACCGCCGACTTCATCAATTCATCCCGCCGCTCCTTCCACGCCTCGGCAATGCTCAGCAATATCTGCCTCCACGAAGGCATTCCGTGACGCTGAGTCGGTGGAAAGTAGGTCCCGCCAAAGAACGGCAGTTTGTCTGGCGTGATAAATACATTCATCGGCCACCCGCCGCGACCGGTCGTTAGCTGGACGAAGTTCATATAGATCTGATCAACGTCCGGCCTCTCCTCCATATCGACCTTGATGTTCACGAAATGCTCGTTCTGGACGCGCGCAACCTCCTCATCCTCGAATGATTCATGCTCCATCACATGACACCAGTGACACGCCGAATACCCAATGCTCACCAGCACCGGCTTATCCTCAGCCTTCGCCTTCGCAAACGCCTCCTCGCCCCATGCATACCATTCCACAGGATTATGTGCGTGTTGAAGGAGATAGGGCGACGTCTCTTCGATCAGTTTGTTCGTGAATTTTTTCTCGTCTTGCATTAAGCCATTGTTTCACGCCGTTTCCAATTTTTGAAACCGACGGTTCCTTCTGATATAGTGTTCCCAATTTCTATGACCCCGCGTTCTATCGCAAAACTCCGTCCTGCCGACAAACGTGCCGAACTCTTCGGCGGCGACTAATCCACTTTCTCCTTAGAGCGTAAACGCAGATGCCCGTGCGTGAGCAAGGGCGCAACTCGCAACTAAACCGACCAAAGCTCATTTGGCGGAGCACCAATACAGGAGAATCATCATGACACCAACAGCAGAATTGCAACGCCCGTCCATCAAAACGTCGCTGCCGGGCCCGAAGTCCCTTGAGATCATTAACGCAGACGCTCAATACGTCACGCCCAGCTATCCGCGTCCGGATTACAAACTCGTCGCCGACCACGCATCTGGCGTATGGATCACTGACCCGGACGGCAACGTCTTTCTCGATTGCAACGCGGGCGTCGCCGTATGCTCGACCGGCCATTGCCATCCCGAGATCGTCGCTGCCCTGCAAAAGCAGGTTAGCGAACTGATCCATCTTTGCGGCACCGATTTTTATTACCGCCACATGCCGGAGCTCGGAAAAAAGCTCAATGAGATCGTGCCGATCGATGGCCCTGTAAAATCACACTTTGCCAATAGCGGCGCCGAAGCGATCGAGACCGCACTCAAACTGGCGATGTACCACACCCGCCGCCAAAAGTTCATTTCGTTCTACGGATCGTTCCACGGCCGCACGCTTGGTGCCTTAAGTTTGACCTCATCAAAACGTGCCCAGCGACTCGGCTTCATGCGTCAGGCCCTGGATGTCGTACATGTGCCGTATCCGAACTGCTTCCGATGCCCTTTCAATAAAGGCAAATGTGAGGACGGCTCGTGCTGTATGGGTACCATCGACGCGATCGAGAAAACACTTTTCCAAACTACGTCGCCGCCTGAGGAAGTGGCGGGCATCGTGCTCGAGGTCGTGCAGGGTGAAGGCGGATATCTACCGGCACCTACCGAGGTCGTTAAGGCTCTGCGTGCCATCTGCGACAAGCACGGCATTATGCTTATCGTTGACGAGGTTCAGTCCGGCATGGGCCGAACTGGCAAGATGTTCGCTCTCGACCATCACGAAGGCGTCAAAGCCGACATTGTCTGCATGGCTAAGGGCATCGGCTCAGGAATGCCGATCGGCGTTTGTACCGCCAAAGCCTCGATCATGGACTGGCACAAAGGTGCTCACGCATCGACCTTCGGCGGCAACCCGGTTGCCCTGACGGCCGCCTTAAAGACGATCGAGCTGCTTGAGAATGGCCTGGTCGATAACAGCCGCGAGGTCGGAGCCTATCTCGAAGCCGGCCTTAATAAACTAAAGGATAAATACGACTGCATCGGCGACGTCCGCGGCCTGGGCATGATGCTCGGCGTCGAGTTCGTAACTGACAAAGCATCGCTGACACCGGATGCTGAACTCCGCGACCGGATCGAGATGGCGTGCTTTAACAAAGGGCTCATCCTTCTTGGTTGTGGATCTAATTCGATCCGCTGGTCTCCGCCGCTGATTCTCGAAAGAGCGCACGTCGATGTCGCTCTCGAAATTTTTGAGGAAGCGATAGTCGCGTCAATTTAACCGCAAGGCTGAATGCAGCAGAAAGCCCTAAACCAAAAGGCCTCGCCAAAATTTGACGAGGCCTTTTCGGTTTTAGTACTGGTACATGCTGCTTCCCCAGCCGCCGACGAAAACGATCGCACTTTGTGCGGTATTAATTATAATGGCTAAAAACATATGATCCTCCCTCCTTGAAAATACTGACGACGACGTTCGCGATTTTTGCAGAAATATCTGTCCGCAAAGTAAATTTAACGCTGTGTATGAAACCTAGATTCTTTACAACCCCCGCCGCATTTCGCTCATGGCTCGAAAAGAACCATGAGAATAAGTCCGAACTGATCGTCGGATTCTACAAGGTCGGCAGCGGCCGAAAGAGCATGACGTGGCCGGAGTCGGTTGATCAGGCATTGTGTTTCGGTTGGATAGATGGGGTCCGAAAGAGCATAGATGACGTCAGTTACTCAAATCGCTTCATTCCCCGAAAGCCCGGCAGCAACTGGAGCGCGATCAACATCAACAAGGTCGCCGAACTCACAAAACAAGGTCTCATGCATCCCGCAGGCATAGCCGCCTTTGAAAAACGCCTCGAACACAAGTCGCGCATCTACGCCTACGAGAACGACCCTTCCAAACTCTCTCCCGAGTTCGAAAAGCTATTCAAGGCCAACAAACCCGCCTGGAATTTCTTCACCACCCAGGCACCGTCCTATCAACGTGTGATGATCCACTGGATAATGCGGGCCAAACAACCCGCCACCCAACTCCGCCGCCTCGAGAAGACGATCACCGAAAGTGCGATGCAAAAGCGCGTTTCGTGATAATTCTATACCCGTTCAACCGTTCAAGCTCCGATCTGCCTAACGGATGCTATAATTTCGATGAGGCGAAATCCCTATGAACTGGAAAGACAGGATCTCCGTTGACCAATCTGTTTGCCATGGTCAGGCGTGCATAAGCGGCACTCGGATCATGGTCTCGGTCGTTCTCGATAATCTCGCGGCCAACGCAAGCGAAGACGAGATACTTGAAAGCTATCCGACCCTCGACAGGAAGGACATTAAGGCGGCTGTAGCATACGCGGCCGAGTTGGCAAGAGAGCGGGTTATCATCCTCCCGGACAGAGTCGCCGTATAAAGACGACTTCCTTATCATTCCTACCTTCCATATCGTTCCTATCGTTCGCATCTTCCATACCGTTCCTATCGTTCCTATCGTTCGCATCATTCCTATCGTTCCTAGCTTCCAAACCACCGTTCCGCAAACGAAACTTCTTACTTTAAGGTAATGACGGCCCCGGCGTTTCGCCTGGTGTAGAAGCACCAGGGATCGTTGTTTATGCTGTGCTATAATCCCGTGTCCTTTCGACAAAAAACGCATGTTATCGGCACTTTATCTCATCATCGCGGTATTTCTGGGCGAACTCATTTGCCGCCGTTTTATCAAGTTCGATTCGCTTCCGCATCGGCTCGCGGCGGACTTTTTGATCGGGATCCTCGTGAGCACGTGGCTGACGTACATTGCATCGCTCGCCTTCTACCGGACCGCGAATCCGCTGCTGTACGGGAACATCATATTCTTCGTCATCGCCGGGGTCTCACTTTATTTCGGCTTCCGCGAACGAGCCTCGCTGAATTTCTTTCGTCTGGGCGAGGACGACGACAGATGGGTCTCACTTTTCACTGCGGCGATTTTTATCTTCTCAAGTTGGCTGATGTTCGGCACGTTCGGCGTGGACGCCGACCACCTGAAAATAGCCGCGTTCCTGATGAACGACTTCGGCCCGAATCTGTCCCTGGTCCAGAGCTTTGCGGTGGGTCACAACTTCCCGACCGAGTATCCGCACTTCATCGGCGAGCCGATCCGCTATCACTTTCTATTCTGGTTTCAAGCTGGCAATCTCGAATTTCTCGGGCTCAACATCGCATGGGGTCTCAATCTGCTCAGCACGCTGACGCTGACCGCGATGCTCCTTCTGATCGACGCGTTCGGCCGCATCGTTTTCGATTCAAAAGCGACCGGCCGCATCGCCGCCGTGCTTTTTTTCTTCCACGGCGGCGATGCGGCCGGTCGCTTTTGAATCGAAGACGATTCGGCCGAATGCGTCGATCAGAAGGAGCATCGCGGCCAGCGTCAGCGCGCTCAACACATTGAGACCCCATGCGATGTTCATTCCGAGAA
>JANNNS010000291.1:0-4708 GCA_031398645.1 Acidobacteriota bacterium | reverse complement strand
CCTCAATTGCCCTCTGGGCGGCAGCCTTCGATATCGGGACGCATGGTCCGGGATCCACCTCGCTGGCGAGCCCCTGCGACCGGTAAGCTTCCGCCAGTCGGACGTATGCCAGGGGGTATGACGGGTCGATCTCAATAGCCTTTCTGAAATAATCGATTCGACTTGACAGTCAATTTTTCGGATCGCATGCGCACCTTGTTTTTCTACACAGATAGATTTTTGAGCCTCTTTCTCTTCCGGCGTCGCGTTGTATTCTGTGGCAACCACTGCGAAAAGTTAAGATGCGCAGCGTCAGTCGACAGACTGTTAAAGCTACGACAACGAGGACTGATGAATCATGAGTAAGCCTTTCATTTTAGAAAGCGACCGCACCTGTAACAACGGCACGCTGACACTAAGCAGCACGACGGCCTTTATAGTAAAGAGCGTCGGGCAGGCTGCCCCTCCCAGATGTCACAACCTTCCCGCAGATGTTAGGTCGATTCAAAGTGCATTGAACCGATTCGCCCCGACGGACGGCGGTCCAGTTGAGCCCCTCAAGGAAGACGCAATATTCGGACCGAAGACAAATGCCGCGATATTTCGATTTCAACAGGTCTGGGAATTATTCAAGGCCGGATCGAAGCCGGACGGGATCGTAGACCCGACGGGAAAAACCATTCAGCGACTGAATATCGGCCCGAGTCGCTCGGTCGATCTCCCAACCGAATTTGGTCTCCGAATACCGAGGGCACTTGAAATAATCGCTGCCACACGTGCTGCCTTGAGGCTGGCGAAGACGTTCCTGTCCAGACCGAAACTTCCCGGTTTACCGGCTCTGCTAAATATTGGAAAAGCCGAAGCCGAGAAACTTGAGAAACATTTTCACGTTAGTACGAAACCGAATCCTGTTCAACGACTTGACGCCATCGACGAGATCTATTCGAACATGCAAAGGGCGATCGGACACATACCGCAGGGGATGATCATTTCGATGGGCGAACCCGCCACATCCACCGTGGGGGCGTTTATGTTCACCTTTGAAGGTGGTTTCTTCCGGCAGGCCCGTCAGGAGATTGACCAAGAAACTCGTTTACATATGGGTTCTA
Organism: Acidobacteriota bacterium; assembly: GCA_031398645.1. GTDB lineage: Bacteria > Acidobacteriota > Blastocatellia > Pyrinomonadales > Pyrinomonadaceae > OLB17. The sequence goes on along the minus strand of JANNNS010000291.1, from coordinate 3,620 downwards.
TCTATCTATGTCCGAAAGCAAAGCTCCTCGGTCCCGAGTCTTTCGCTTACGGCATAATTCATGAGTTGGCACACTTCACCGGCCCGAGATCCAACGGGATTATTGACAAAGCTTACTTTGCCAGGAATCCACAGGAATACCGGCGGCTGAGTGCTGACCAAGCCCAGAAAAATGGGGACAGCTATGCTCAGCTTGCTTTTGAGCTCATCGGGAAACCCGATTTTAGTATTTTGAATACCGGTTTCGTTTGAGATCGACTAGAACGTGCGAATCCGCTGGCCTTATTTTGTCCGCACAAACGGTCGTTTGAGTCACAAAAAAACTCTTCCAATTCAGCTTGTGGTCCGCCCCGTACGGCGGTGACGTCTGCAACTTGGATTAGGGTTCCCATGTTCCCATCAGTCGCACACTTTTCCGAAACGCTCGGAAACCGAAGGCTACATGTCCGTCTTCCAATCGTGGGTTTAACCTCTTGGTCCTGAGAAACGCTACCCCACCACTTAGAGATTATGCTTTTGGGCATTTAGGTATATAATCGCCGCAGATTTCATCCCGACAACCGGATGCCTGAAGCCGATTCTCTCGAGATCACGCAGCGGCTTGCGGATCGGAGCCGCGAGGACCAATGCGGGCGACTGGGGCGATTCCCCCGCACTTGGCTGCGCCAACTCGCAGCCGAGGGCCTAGAAGAAATCCTCACCGGGCGATGTTCCTTTTTCCTTACGAATTGCGTTGTATTCAATAGAGCAGACGGGCGTGGAAGCAGGAGGTAATCATGCGGCTTAGATCGATTCTATTACTGGCGAATTTCACCATTGATGCAGGTCTTGGGGATAAAGAGAATGCCTACTCTTGGTTGGAAAAAGACTTCCAGAACCGCACCTCGACGCTCGTCGCATGGATGAGCATCGTACATTTTGAGTCGATGGAGGATGACCCACGGATGGCGGACCTCTGTCGGCGTATGGGATTGCCGTCTTCATCGTCATAGAGTGCTGGATTGCGAAATGCCGCCCTGAATGCAGGCGGGGATACGACGACACGCTGTCGCGTGCCGCGGTGACGGTGTCACGTTGTTTCCGGAAGCTTTCCCAATTAAATGACGACAGGCTGAAAATGTTCGGTACGAATTTGAGTAGACTATATGAATGAAAAAGTTGCGCTGATCACGGGAGCAAGCAGCGGGATCGGGAGGGCGACCGCCACGGCGTTTGCCGCAAAGGGAGCTAATGTGGTCCTCGCTGCAAGAAGGCAGGAAGAACTCGACTCGCTGGTGGCCGAAATCGAAGCCGCTGGCGGGAAGGCGTCGGCCATCAGGACGGACGTGTCCAAGGCAAAGGACGTCGAACAGATGGTGACCCACGCTATCGCGACGTTCGGCCGTCTCGACTACGCCGTGAACAATGCGGGGATTGAAGGACGGATCGCGAACATCGTCGATCTCCCCGAGGATGACTGGGACAAGGTTCTCGATATCAATCTAAAGGGTAATTATCTTTGTCTGCGATACGAGGCCCGGGCGATGCTCGACGGTGGGCGCTGCGGAGCAATCGTCAACGTCGGCTCGGTAAATTCGTTTCTCGGTTTTGGCGGAGGAGCCGCGTATGTCGCGTCCAAGCACGGACAGGTCGGTCTCACGACAAGCGCGTCCGCCGAACTTGCCCCTCACGGCATCAGGGTCAACATCGTCTGTCCGGGCTTCGTCGAAACGCCGATGCATCACCGGATCCGCGGCATCATCGGCGACGAGATCTTCGACCAGGGTATGGTTCCGCAGGTTCACGTCCGACGTATAGGGAAACCGGAAGAGATAGCGTCCGCGATTCTTTACCTTTGTTCAGACGAAGCAAGTTTTATCACCGGCACGACGCTGACGCCCGACGGCGGATTCGCGTTAACGGTATGACCGAAAAATGATTATCAAGAATTTCATCGTTGTATTCGCGGTTCTTGTATCTTGCCTCTTCGCCGCGACGTTTGCCGAGGCGCAAGCTTCAGGGGAGTTGAATGTTCTCAGCAGCAACCTTGCCCGTCCAGCAATATCGGAACTAATTCCGCCGTTCGAGAAGATCAACAAGGTAAAGATAAAAGTACAGTATGCGAATAATCCGATAATCAAGCGGCAGATAGAGTCGGGAACGAAGTTCGACGTTGTGATCATTGAGCCCCAAATGCTGACCGAGCTTTCGCGGGCGGGCTTCGCCGACAAAAATTCCATTGCGGCGTTAGCGAAGGCCGGCATGGCCCTGGTATCGAAAGAGGGAACTCCTGTTGTAGATATTGGCACCGTGGAATCCTTCAAGAAGGTGCTGCTCTCCGCAAACTCCATCGCTTACACGGCGGACGGACATAGTGGATCTGTATTCCTCGACACTCTGGAAAAGATAGGTATTACTGATCAGATGAAGCCGAAGCTCGTGCCAGTTGTCGGTCGACTCTCTACTGTTGACGTGGCGGAGGGCAGGGCGCAATTCACGGCGTTCCCGGGAGTCGGTTTAGGCTCCGGCGTTCGAATTGCCTGCATGTTCCCGGATGAAGTTCAAACGTACATCGGCATTTCCGCTGCCGCTGGCTCACATACCGCTGAGCCTGCACTGGTCCGTTCGTTCATCGAATATCTCCGGTCTGACTCGTCAATGACCGTTTTCAAGTCGCTGGGTTACAGGCCCTTGGCCACAGCGCAGTCGATCGTTCCGACCGAGAAGGAACCGATGCATCGGCTCAAATTCGAGAACGAGTTTGTTCGTCTCTTTGAGGTTCTTGTTCCGGTCGGTGAGTCAACGAAGTATCACGTACATCTCTATGATGGCGTGAGTGTGCGAGTGAGCAATGCGGAGATAATCGATGAGACCATCAGCGGAGAGAAGACCCCGGTTGATATCAAATATGGGATCGCTATCTTTGGAGCTAGGCCGTCAGCGCTGACACACCGCGTAGTCAATAACGGCAAGAGACACGGGCACGAGCGTCTTCGAGGCGATCGATATTGAACTAAGATAGGCCGAAAGGAGATAAAAACCAGTCATGGAAAATCACCACAGTGTCTTCGATGGATTTCGCTCCGTTGCGGCGCCGTTATTGATCGCGCTTTTGATCTTGTCGGCTTCGGCCACCGGCCAGACGCCATGTCCGACGGCTTCGAAGTTCGGGCCGGCCGACCAGCTCGGGAACGTCAATAACATCACGGCCGAGAAAACGCTCGCCGCCTCAAAGCTTATTACGAGTGGAAAGGCTTATCGGCTCGGCATTGAGACTAACAAGGACACTCCCGCATACGGCACACGCAAGTTTGCGATAACCGTGCTGCAGCCCGACCAGGCCGGCGGAGCGTCGCTTGGGCCGACAAAGACGACCTACAACGACGACATCATCGCCGGCTGGGTCGGGGTCGGCTCGCAGCTGGACGGGCTTGGGCACGCCGGCATCGACAGCCTTTATTTCAATTGCAGCAAGGCCGCCGATTTCGTCGGTGCCGACGGCGATGCCGATCATTTGCAGAAACGTATTGTAGTAGATGGGAAAGATCACAGCCTCCGACTCTTCGGCATCTTCAAGCGTGCTTCGATAGCTGGCACCCGACGAAGTGGTATCAACGCCATCTGTAAACAGAACTATCGCCT
>JANNNS010000247.1:0-7032 GCA_031398645.1 Acidobacteriota bacterium | reverse complement strand
CGTTTTGCGGCGTCGGTTTCGCGGGCTTGTTCGACGAACAGCTTATCGACTTTGGCTTCCCACCCGGTCGCAGGCGTTTTCTGGTTCGGCTGCCACTGATGGACGGAAGCTCCGCTGAGCAGAAAATTCGCGTAGGACGTCGGCTCAATGGCGGTGACGGAGAGTCCTAACAGCATCGCGTCATAATCAAATGTCTTCGACCACCGCTCGGCAATTCCCTGGTTCTCGATGGGCACGACCTGCATCTTGATACCTACCTTTGCAAGGTCTTCCTGAACGACCGCAGCGATCAGTTTTCGCTGCTCGTTCTCGGCGGGAACGAGCAGTGAGAATTCGACGCGATTATTCTCAGCGTCAAAAAGCTCGGGAGCTTCTGGCGTACCCTTGATACTGAAGCCCGCCTCCTTCAATTGGCTTTTCGCTTTTTCAATGTCATAGGGCGGCTTTGGAAGGTCCGGATTTATCCACACGCGATTGGCGGGTGACACGAACCCGTAAAGCGGCGTCGCGAGGCCCTTAAGAGTTATTGTCGAGATAGTGTTTCGATCGATGGCCGAAGAGATCGCCTGCCGGAACGCTTTATTGCTGAACCATTTGAACTTGGGTGTGTTGTCCAGTTGCTTGCCGTCTGCCATTGAGCGGTTCAGGTTGAACCAGATGTGATCTGTGCCAAGCCCCGGTCCGAGATCGAAGGCACGAACCGGGCCCGTCTGATCGCTGGTGAGTGCGGCGAAATCGGTCCCGCGAATTCTGTCGACCATATCCAGAGAACCCTGGCCCAGCGACGCGAATGCATTGTTGGAATCCGGGATGATCTCAAGAACGAACTTATCGAGATAAGGAAGCGCGACACCGTTCTCATCCTTTTTGAAATAATGCGGATTCTTCTTCAAGGTCACCCTTTCGCCCGGCGTGGATGATTCAACGGTGAATGCCCCACTCGTGGCTATCGTTGCCGGATCAGCCGTGATCTTCCATGCTTCGGCCAGTTTGCCGCTATTTAACTCGCGGTCAAGAATATGCTTTGGCAAGACGCCGAGATTATCAAGATAGTTTTCAACGGCGGCGACCTTCTCCGGGAAGATCATTTGCAAACGAACGTCATCAATGCGCCTTGCTTCGATCTGCTTGCCATTGATCAGCATCGCATCGCGAAAGGCCGGCGAGTCGGTCTTTTCGTCATAGATCGCCTTTAGAGAAAAAATGACGTCGTCGGATGTCAACGCATGGCCGTCCGAGAATTTCAACCCTTCCCGAAGTTTGATATCGACGGTCTGCCCATCAGCAGTCGTCCAGGTTTCTGCTAGTGCAGCGACGTACTTCTGCGAACGATGATCGAACTCTATCGGGCGGCTGCTCAATAAATAAAGTGTCGTGACGATCGAAGGCTCATCGGCAGCCATCAGATAATTGAATGTCTTTGGCGGTGCCGAGAATCTGTAGGTAAGCGTGCCGCCCGGCTTTCCCGTGACTCGTTCTTCGAATTTGTTCTCCGGCTTCGAATTCGCAGCCGGACTCGGAGCACTACCGCATGCGGATGTAAGGATAGAAAAGGCTGTTAGGACAAAAACGAATATCGATCCGGTCTTTTTTTGCATAGTAATGAAAGCTTTTGATCGAACGTGTCGACACTGAGTGTCCGGGAATCGGAGTGATCGGCCATTGCCTTTGAGTACGCAAGCGTACAGACCGAATGGCGATCAGTATCCCAACCGCTTCATTAGGGCCTGAAAACGCGGGTCCGGACGGAGTGGATCGAGCCACGGCCCGGCGGAGAGTACGGCCGCTCGATTCCGCCCGGCAGCGATCTGTTCCAAAGCCGCTATAGCCTTGTCGTAGTCGCCAAGCCCTATATAGACGGATACGGCACTCATGCCCCTGCCCGCGTTACCTCCATTCTCGAGCGTTTCGGCCTCAGATCGAAACACGCCTTCCCAGCCGGAGTCTGCGTAAGCCTTATCCAACGCTGCAAGTCTGACCGCCCCAATGCTCTTCCCTTCCGCTGCCTTTTCGCCTCCGCCACGGAACTCTCGGTACGCCGTCTCCCGATCCCCTTTCAAATAATATGAGTGCCATATCATGCCGCTTCCTTCCCGGAATTGCGGATCCATCTCGAGTACGCGTTTTAACTGTGCAATCGCTTCGTCATAACGGCGCTCACGGTACAATACCTGTCCCAATATTCGCTGGCCGAAAACCGAAGCAGGTTCGATCTCGATCCCGGCTTTTATCTGCTCGATCGCGTCGTCGAACCGCTCTTCATTCATCAGGAAAAGGGCATAAAATCGGCGAGCGTGAGCGGAGTTCGGATCGAGCTCGATCGAACGGCGGTGGGCAGCGTCCGCCTCGTCAGATTTCCATTCATAGGTATCCTTGATCTCACCTATCACTGTGTAAGCGTCCGAGGAATTTGGGTCTAGCCTAAGGGCGGTTTCGACAGCTTCCTTAGCCCTCAAATAGTGATCCTCCACACTGATTCCGAGTGCCCAAGGCTGCCAGGCCGCCCTTCTGTAGGCGTATGCTCTGACTGCGTAGGCGCGGGCATAATTTGGGTCGAGGGCGATCGCCTTGTCCAACAATTCAAGGGCCGGAGCCGGACCGTTACTCATTTTATTGTCAACGGTATATGCGGCCTGTAGGACATAGCGATACGCATCTTCGCTTGCAGTACCGCGTCGCCGCACGACGTCGCCCGCGAGAATACCAAATCGCTTTATGACCGCGTCGCCGACATCGGCGGCTATCCTGTCCTGCGTCTGAAACGAGCCTGCTATCTCCCGTTCGCTTTTGAAAGTGTCCTCAACGGATCCTCGCTCTACATTTATTAACTGGGAAGTAACGCGTATCTTCCCCTCCGCTATTTGATAGTTCGAAGCGAGGACGTAATCAACCTTCAGCTCTTTCCCGGCCGCGACAGCGTCCTTATCAGTGTCGAGATATTGCCACGAGGCGCTCAACGGCTTAACAGTCAGATCGCTGGCTGAGCTCAACTGAGCCACCAGCGAATCTGCGACAGCAAGCCTGTAATTAGTATCCTTCTCGTGTGAACTGATCGACCTCAGCGGCATCACGGCTATTGAGACCTTATGGTTGTTCTTCGTGGCTTGCCAATCGAATGAAAGAACAGCGATAAGTACGAGTGCGGTTAGAAATCCGCCGCCGATCAATAAAAACCACGGCCCGCGGCGGCTTTCAGCGACGGGACGATTCTCATTCGGTACTGTCGTGTTTTTTGCATCGGCCTGGCCCATGAACTCGGGAAAATAATCCTCCGCGGCCACCGCGCCGCCATCTGTCAGAATAGCCGGGACATTTTCGGCCGACGTAACCTCGGCCACGAATCGGTATCCCCTTTTTGCAACCGTTTCGATAAATTTGTTTCCGTCATGATCCTCACCCAAATTCTTGCGCAGTGTGTGGACGATGCGTGCGACGTTCGACTCTTCGACAAAAGAATCCGGCCACACTAACTTCATCAAGTCGTCTTTTTCAACCAGGTGACCTGCGCGTTTGACGAGGATGGCTAGCACATCGAATGATTTCGGGGTTAGCGATATCGGCGTTTCGTTTTTGAGAAGCTGCCGCTCAGCAAGGTTGAGCCGGAAGGACTTGAACTCGCAAAAAATGGCCGTTTCCGCCCCGCATATAGCATTCGGAGAAATCTACGATAAAACTAGGAAGATTTTTCAAAGACATGCTCAGCCTCCAAAGATATCTTGCTTATGAATAAACAAATATCGCCGGTTGCTGGTAAAGCGTGGCCAATGTCTAAGAAGCTTCGCCCGCATTATATAGCAGCCGGCGTCCAAAGCAAACAAAAAAGGAGACCCAAATGCGACTAATTTCCCATCAATGTCTATTGATCTTTGTAGCTGCAATTCTGATTTGCGGACCCACCTCGGCATTAGCCAAAGCAACGCACGGAGCGCCGAAGGCCTATAGAGCCGCTGAAGACGTAATTTTGCAGTGGAATCGTGTTACCGGCCAAACCATTCAGCTTCCCAATCAGCAACCTGGGAACATCAATCCCGTACGCACTTTGGCCATGGTCCATCTCGCGATGTTCGACGCGGTCAATTCCATTGACGGGAGCTACACGCCTTATTTGACCGACATGCCCGGGCCTCGCGGGTCGGCATCCATGAACATAGCTGCCGCCAAGGCCGCCCATGATGTGCTGGCGGTATTATTCCCGAGTCAGACGGCTGTTTTTGATGCCGAATACACGGCTTCGCTTGATGGAGCCGCAGAGAACAGGTACCGGCCCGCCATTAGAATTGGAGAAATCTCAGCAGCAGCCATACTTGCGGACCGAGCCAACGACGGATGGAGTGCTCCGTGGACCCCGTACCTGCTGGCGCCGACGCCCGGGAACTGGCAGGAACTTTTCCCCGGCCCCTATCCCGGATTTGCGGTGTTCACGAATTGGCCGGGCGTAAAGCCGTTTGCTCTTACGAGCGGAACGCAGTTTCTGCCGCCGCCTCCGCCCACCTTGTCGAGTGTTGATTACGCGCAATCATTGAATGAAGTAAAGGAATTCGGCGATGTGAACAGCACCCGGCGAACCGCAGATCAGACATTGACCGCATTACTGTGGGCGAATCCGCCGGTTTCCGATGGATTGATGTTCAATGTCGTTCGTACGACCGCGATCGCCCGCAATAATTCTACGGTGCAGAACGCCCGGCTCTTTGCCCTGATCTACATGTCGTATCACGACGCCCTGCAAACGACGTTTACGAGCCAGTACACTTACGGCCGGTGGCGGCCGGTAACGGCTATTCGCCGGGCAAACGAAGACGGAAATCCCGGCACAACGCAGGATGTAAATTGGGAATCGCTGCTCGGCCCCGCCGGGACCCCGCCGCATCCTTCGTACGCCTCGAACGCGTCGTCGGCAAGCTCATCGCTGGCAACGACACTCGGCCTCTTCTACGGCCGCGAAGACATTCAATTCCAAATAAATTTCGGCGGAGATCCGAACGTGACGCGGACTTACCGAAGTTTTTCGGCGTTAACGAACGAGGTTGCCCGAAGCCGCGTTTACGGGGGAGTACATTTTCCCGTTGACATCGTCAACGGCCAGGCCGCCGGCCGCAACGTCGCGACCTATACGTTTCTGCACTATTTGAAGCCGCGTAACGGCAATTACTGAGATCTGTAGGGGGGACAACCCCAATTTTGTTATTCCCGCGGACCGAACGGAGGATCTTATGAGAGGCACTGCAAGTAAACTACAAGTTTTCGCCTGCGTCGCAATGATGTTTGTTTTCGCGGCGCGTCCGGCGGCTATCGAGGCCGGGTCAAATCCCAATACCGGCCTCGGTCTTTTTCCACCATCACACGTGTCGGTCTGGCCCCCTGCCTTCAAAGAGCAAGCGAATTTTGCTGGCCGCGGAACACGGCCGATACTCGTCTTCGACATTGAGGGCCTTTATTCGGCCGTGAATGATCCTCAAAACGCGGGAGCCCAGATCCAAATTGCACCCGGCTTTTATCCGTTGTCCGTCAGTGGCCCAGTCGGAACACCTCGCCCGAATGGCGGGCGTCTCGAACTACAAGAGAATATGTCGTTGACAGGCGTTTACGATGATCGCGACGCCGTGGTTATCGATGGCTCGGGTTTGACGACGGCTTCGTGCACGACCACGGTTTCTGTCGGATTGCCGCCAAATACTACAGGAGCGATAAGAATGGGAAGAGGCTCAAACGCTGTCGAATGGCTAACCATCAGGAATGCCCCGAGATGCTCAGCAGGTATCGAGACCGACCTGCTGTGGCCCGGAACGGCGTTCATCCGCATCGCTCATGTCGTCTCACACGGAAATGTGCGAGGCATCGACGTTAGAAACTTCGGGCCATCGGCGGCCGGGGCTGTGATCGATGCCGAGATTATCGACAATGACCTATTCGGCAACGTCACCGGCCTGGGCGAAGGAATGCGTTTTGTAAATATCCAGGGCGCTAACGGCGGGGTCATAACCGCAAGGCTTACCGAAAATCGAAGTTACGGCAATCTGGCGGGCTTACTTATCGAGAACAACCGGGCAAATTTCAGCAGTGTTTCAGTCGTATCGACGGGCGACCAGCTCTATGAAAACGGCCTCGGGGCCCTTGTGGGCGGCGGACTAAGCTCTAACTCGATCGTGGCAAATGGAAACGTGACCAGTTTCATTGCTTACGGTACCCGTTTTGAGAACAATCGGGGACCGATATTCATAGATGGCGGAGGTTTGGTCGTGATCGCCGGAGAGAACACGTCTATCCCGAATGGGACCTCAAACAATACGGTCAATGTAGAGCTGCGTGGCTGTTACATTGCCAATAACCAGATCGTCGATCTCGGCGCTTTCGGCGCCCGCTCTAATCCTTTGTCCGCCGGATTGCCGGGAACAAACAACCGCGTAACGATTTCCGGATTTAGCGGCGGAAGGGGCAGCGTTGTAGCGAGCGCCGACAGTATTCCTGCGTTCCCCGGCGGATTGAACTCCGTCGTGTTATTCCCTTAACGCGGTTTGGCTGCGGTCGAAATCGCGAGGAGAGTCCGAACTCAGTGGTCAGCGTAGCCTGGGCTCGGTTTACGGCCTGACTTCATGAATAGGTTGGTCCTGAGTGGACCTTAAATGGTCCTGTTGGCAAGCATTTGAGTATGACAGTCCGGCATCTCCAGATTTGATCGCTACCACGATCGGGATGTGCCGGACGGTATCCAGTTCGTTCGCACGCTGGAGGTCCGCGTGCTTAGTTGGCACCGAATAGCGGGCTAATACCTCGTTGATCTCTTCCCGGCGTTCCTGTTCTTCGATTAGGTTCATTCCATTAACTTGCAAACCTTTTCCTGAAGTAAGCCACCTGATCACTCACCTGCACGTCGAACACATCCCAGACCTGTTTCGGCGTCATGCCGGCCAGCCTGTCGAGATGCAGCATCGGCGTTGCACCAAGCTGAAAAAGCTCGTCTTGAACGTGTGCATTGCCCACTAATCCCACTAGCGGAGTTTGCGGCTGCTTTTTGAGGTATTCGACCGCTTC
>JANNNS010000211.1:0-7301 GCA_031398645.1 Acidobacteriota bacterium | reverse complement strand
ATCATTTGATCCCAGAGTTCTCCAAGAGATGCGCAAGATCAAGTCTGATCTTCCCTTGGCTTTCCTTGTCTCCAACAAGGACGGCGTTGAGAAAAACCTAATGAACCTCGGTTTTGACCCCGATACGTATAGCCCGCATTTTTCCCTGATCGATGAAGCTGCCGTATCTCTTTGTCGGAAACGAGGGATTAAAGTAGTGCCCTGGACCGTGAACGAAGTCGCAGATCTTGAACGCATGAAAGCCTTTGATCTTGACGGGATCATCACCGACTACCCCGACCGGGCTGTAAGAGTGTTTAAGAAGTAACTTCCTGTTGAATGATAATCATGCCGTATGAATGTACCCCAAACTTATATAGCAGCAGGTAAGTTCAGCATCAATTTAGAGCAGGTGAGGTACATCGAAGTCTCGGAAGAATACGGTACCCTGGTCCATTTTTCGGGAGGCGAAACCCTGCAGCTTGGAGAGATAGCAGCCATCGCCTTCTGGAAAGAGTGGAAGTTAAGATCCGGAAGCGAACGTCTAGCATACCTCTAGCGCCTAATAAGTCGAAGTTTATCGAAACTGCCGTCGGTTATCTCGCCTGGCGTTTTACAGGCGAACGAAAATGCGGAGTGATCGTCGACGAGGAAACAGTTATGCCCCTGATCCGAGACGGAGGAAATAGTCTACGAGCATCGTTCGCTAAACAATGATGCTCCCGGACCATACTAACCTTTGCCTGCCGTTCCCTGTGCCTTGTTTTGTGCGCCTGTGGAAACGAGTTCTTCTACCGCAAGAGCAAGTACAGCCCTGAGGGTGTCGGTTTGAGGGCACTCTTCCCGAACGATTTCGGCACCTAAGAGAGCAATTATCTGGTCAATACTCGGTTCTGGAACAGTTATTGGCGTCATTCTGTATTCGTCGAAATGTAGCCAGACCCCACTCAACTTCCTGCTACAGTCATTCGACTGCCTCACTTCTTTCGAATTCCTCCGGGGAGCAGAGTTTAACCATCGAAAAAAGGTCAGTCAAAGAAATCAACGTTAAATTTATGTTACAGGTATCGCAGGTGCTCAGCGAAGTTGTGTCACCTTGTGTATCCTGAGTCGGCGATCAACGGCGGAAGGCCATGGGACGAAAGTGGATCTGCGTCGGACCAACAATATTCTATTTTCGTCCAAAGATTGCCGGTGCGTTGAATGATGTTGGCGACGTCAATGACAATTCGCTAGCCCTTCGCAATTTTTGATTTCCACTTGATTATTTCGTTTCCCTTGCGGGAACGATCGACGAATGGCCGACCTCTCTGGATGGCGCGGCAACAGCTCTCCCTGCGTACATATTCCCTAAGGGTCTCGCTATCATGGAATCGGTATGTCTGGTCGCGATTCCAAGAATGGCTGATGCATCGCGAATCCGGCAGAAGTCTCAGTACAGTTGCTAGATTGCACCGCTTTCTCAATTGTTGATGCACTCATTGCCGGATCGATAAGGTTCCACAAGGTCGCCAACCAGGGCGATCCGAGCATATTGATCGCTTTAACGGCCAAGCGGTAGTGACGCGGCTCACCACCGTTCCAGCGACTTGCAAGCGAATCGACTCCCCGACCATCCTGCCAATCAAAATAAACCCGTTGTGACCAACGGCGGCGGGACACTGGGAATTCGGAAAAATGACCGAGTATCTGTCCTATCGATCTCACCTGGCGATAGGTCAAGCTTTGAGAATAAACCGGCAGTATTAGTACCTCGCTTTGCTTATCCTTACGTACCTCTTCAACAAATTCGGAGAAGCATGTGGCGTCGGTCACGTTGATCATGGAGTTTGCTTCCAAACAGTGCCTGTCACCCCCGGAAACCATTGGAAGATCAAGTTCATCAGCCAGTTCTCGGGCGAGTTGGTTTTCGAACCATGGGCGGAATCCGTTCACCTCGATCGCATGTACGTAGTGTCCGTATTGCCGGTTGAATTGTCCGAGAGCTTCGTCGTGTCGCTCCTGACCAATCATCTCAATGTCCCAGTAGGGATGATTAAGCACAATCAAAACATCAGGGATTTGATTCAGCATCGACATCAGATCGTCCAGATTTGGCGCCGACTCGACTCCGTTTCTGAATGTATATTCCAACAAGTGGTTCGTAATCTCTTTAGCCTGCAACGGAGGTAGATTATGTATTCCCAGGTGGAAGTACGCCTCTCTGAATGGGACCGTCCACTCTAATGAGATGGGGTGTTGGGACACGCCGGACGAATGAAGATCCAGCCCGGCCTCGATGCTGTCGTGATCGGTAATTGATACGATGGGCCTAAGGTGTAGCAATTCGAGGCTTGCGGCTTCTGACTCGATCAATTGGAGCGGTTCCAAGGGCGGTTCCCAGTGGCCGAGGTTGAAGTTTGGCGGACTCCCATTCTTCTTTTCAAACCGGTTGGAAGCCAGATTAAAAATTGTCGAAACGATCGGAAACATTCGCGCGTAGTACGGCACGAAGTCAAGAAACTCTCTCGAGTATTTGGTATGACAGTGCAGTGAGACACCGGTTGAATGGGCCTTGTCGTAGTGGCTGTGCAGCATTAGGTTCGTTTTGTTCACGATGATTCTCCTGTCGGTGGAAAAAAAAGAAGCCCGGCGATCCGGGCTTGAAATGAGGACAGTGAGTTGAAAAGTTTTCTTTGGAAAAGGTCGGGACATCTGCTCGGCGCCGATAGTGTCCTCGGAACTTTACAATGTCGATCTACGCTGAAATCGAGTGGTACAGCCATCGCAATGGATTGACGCCGATCATCGCTCTAAACGAAAGAGTACGACGATGAAATGACGCTACGGTTACCGCAACCTTGCTTTTTACTGAACGACTCAGCGATTATCGAGGCCAACGTCTGGCTGGAATGAAAGAGCCGTCGCTAAAGCTGACCGAACATCCCTCGCCAGAAATGATAACGATCAGTTGAGGGGCTAATTCTATAAGCCCCAGAAGCGAGTTTAGTTCTATCGCTCAGCTGCTTGAACAGTGCAGCAACCCCTGAACACACGCTACACCAAAAGTCCGGTCTATCAGGTTGACGGCATGTGCGGCAAGGATTGACCGTCTGCCAAATCGAGTCTCGGTGTACAATGCTGCGTGGTGAATCAGGTGATCGATCTCACTTACTCGCTGTCACGACCGACTGGCGGAATTCGTAAACGCTCGTGGTCCCACTCACTTCGTTTGCTACTGCCAGTAACGGAATGCCGGTCGGGCTGGCGTTGGCAGGGATAAAGTGCAGTCCTTCCGGTCCAAGGTCGCCGGCTGCAGCAGAATTCACCGCTGCCAAAAAGTTACGATTATTCAGATACTGGACGAAACTGACATTCAGCGGGTCAGTAACGTCGAAGACGATAACGCCGCCGATGCGTTCCAGCCCGATAAAGGCATAGAATCGACCGTAGACGTTCGCTATCTCGATAGCTTCGGGTTCCGGGCCCTTATTGTCGCTACGGCTGTCCAAAAGGTTGTCGTCATTGCTCGCATTGAAAAAAGAAGGAAACGCTTGAGCAGTGATCTGTTCAAGTTGGTCGCCGCTGTCAAAGACCTGTTTTCCATCCTGATTCCAGATGGTGAACGATCGCGTCCCGAATGCGTATAAACTCTCGAAATCGCTATCGCCATCGATATTTCCGAGGGTTGATGTAACGTTCAGCCGACCCAGATTATCGTTATTTCGCAGACCCGCTAGGCCGTTAGAAACGTCTGGGTAACCCTGGGCAGCGAATGCGACCGGGTCGAGTGTAAGGGATCCCACTCGGGCTTCTTCACCAAATCCAGGCCAGTCCCGGGCATCCCCCTCGTTAGCGGTAACGTAGTATGTTTTTCCACCGACGCTATATGAAGCGATAGCGTCTGGAAGGTACATACCGAATACCGGCCAGGTGCGTATATTGATGATCCCGTTATTGCTCGATCCCGGAACATCACGGTCGCTTGCGTCAAGTTTATTGCGGTCAAGATTGTGATCTTTGAAACCGAGCCCTACGATCTGTGTAAATTTCAGCGTTTTTAGGTCCAGGATCGCCACACCGTTGTTTTCTTGAAGAGTTACCCAGGCAACGCTTGAGTCAGGGGCGACCGTGATGTACTCAGGTTCAAAGTCCTGGGCGATCGTGGCGTTGGGGCCAAATACACGGACCGTGGGATCAAGCCGAGTACCGTTTAAGTGACCAAAGCCGACATTGACAGCGGTCGCCTTAGCGAGTCCATTTTCCAGGTCGATCACAGTCACCGAGCCTTCCGGATCAACCGAATCCGGTTGTCCGTAGCTATTCGGCTCGCCTTCATTCGCAACAAGGACCTTTCTGCAGTCGGACGTGAAGGTGAGCATATCGGGCAGCGAACCAGCAGGCATCGTCTTCAGGTGATTACCAAAGGCGTCAAAGAACTCAACCGTTCCCTTGTTAGTCTTTATGTCAGCCTGCACCGCCGCCGCCACTAACCCTCCGCATACGTCGACACTATTCGCTTGACCGCCGAAGGGATCAACATTGATCGAGAAAGCGAAACTCGGCACTCCTTGGCCCGATAAGGCAAGAACATCGATCGACGCTGTGCCACCGTTTACCACGAACAATCGCTGCGTTACAGGGTCATGAGCAACGATCTCGGCCGCGCTCTGATTGAAGATTCCGCTAGCATGGGTGCCTATAAGGTTCAATCGGACCGGGGTCTGGGATAGGGCGGCGGACGTGAACGTCGAAAACAGTACCGTGAGTAACAATGCCTTGAAGATATTCGCCGATTTTTTCATATTTGTGTTAGTTCGAGTCTCATTACGGAGTTTCTGATCAGAACCCATGGAGCGGGAATTTCAAAAATGTTTTAGAGCTTGCCTTGGATGGTAGGTAACTGGTGTTACCCGAATATGACAGAAACCTTAACTTCCTCTTAGCCCGTTGATGAATTGAATAATTTAGGAATGATGGGAAGGCCGGATGTTTCCGGATCGGCAGAGGGCAGTTATCCCACTCCCAATCGCCCGAATAACAAATCATTTCTCCGAAAAGGGCTGCGGCGTTGCGGGCGGGTCGTCCAAGAAAGGGTCATTGACACAAACAGCCGGTAACGTCAAAACCGACTACTTGGCGTCGAATCACCAAGATCGCGGCGATGCCGATATCGATCGGAGTGGATTTACGAGTTTCATCACATCGTCGGACGAGCTGTAAACCGAGGGCGTTACGCGTATACAGTCGCCCGCGTCGGGACCGGTACGACGCACCGTAAGCACCCCGAATTTTTCGGCGAGGTGTTTCGCGACGGCGTCATTGGCCTTCGGCGTCACCACGCGATCGAGCCGGAAGGAAGTCAATCCGGCGACCAAGTTTTTGTCGTCGGGTGTCAGGACCGTTAATCCTTTCATTTTCCGAGCGTGTCCAACCCAGAGGTTTCTTAGATATCTCAGGCGTTCTTCTTTCGCTGCGGTGCCGATCTTGTTATGAAAGGCGATAGCGGCCGGTATCGCCATGTGTGCTGCAAAATTAAGGGTACCGGTATCGATACGCCCGTCGATGTCCCCTGGTGCCGATCGTTTTCCCATGTACGTATCGACATCGTCGATCCTCTCTCTCTTGATGTACATGACGCCGCACCCTATCGGTGCCCCCACCCATTTGTGCAGGTTCATGCCTATGAAATCGCAGCCAAGAGCGTTCAGTTTGAGGTCGACCTGCCCGATGGAGTGAGCCGCGTCAAGGATAACGTCAGCTCCTCGTTCCCTCGCCATTTTCGCTATTTTGGCCACCGGTATGATCAGACCGGTCAAGTTGTTGAGGTGTGTTAAGAGGAGAAGTTTAGTTCTGGGATTGGCTAGGAGAGCTTCTTCGTAGGACGAAAGAATACTCTGCTCGTCGAGCGGCTTGTTCGCGGTCGGCTCGGGAAGCGTGAATTTTATCGCCTTGACCCCGCGCCGTTGTCCGAGCCAGCGCATCGCATTCTTCATTTCTAAGTAATCGAGGTCGGCATAGAGTACGGTGTCGCCGGGTTTGAGTTTATTGTATCCCCCGATGAGAGCCTGCAGCGTCTCGGTCGCACCGCGTGTCAGGGCGATTTCGTCGGCACCGACATTCAGGAAACGCGCGACGGTGTCGCGCACGCCGCGGTACGTGTCAGACCATTTCAGTCGGGCAAACAAGGTGTTTTCCTTGTTTATGAACTCCGTTAGACGCCTATACTCGTTCAGCACCGGGATGGCCATGATGCCCCAGTAAGCGTTTTCAAGGTTGGTTGCTTTCGTCGTCACATCGTAGTTCTTCGCGATGGCCCTCCATCCCGCTTTGTCGTCCGGTTTCAGCCGAGTGTCTGGCAAAGAGTCGCCTAGCGATCTAGAAAAGCGCTCCGAGTAGTCTTCCCAATCCTCCGCGGTCGCAGGCAATGCTCCACCAAGCGAGATCACCCCCGCCGCTACAACACCGCTTCCCAAAAACTCCCTTCGTGAGACTGGTTGGTTTGCCATATATTCTGTGTACTTCCAAGTATCAATGCGACCGCGGTCGTTGGATTTGCAACTTTCGCAATTGTGGCGCCGAGCAGGCTGACGGTCAACGAGGACCAGTCGATCGAAGCGACCCAGGCTGCTCCCGCGTCGGCCGTGTTCAACCGACCTTTACGTTCTCGGCCACCGCTACGTCGGGACTGACCGTGGCGATCACTACCTCCGGCTCATGCTCGGGCGGAAGCCCACACGGGCGTTGATCCTACCGTCTGCACGCCGGTGATCACAGTGACAGAGGTCTTCCCGGGCAGTCTGGCTGCGTTCCAGTCGATAACGGCGGGAACAAACTCGGTAACGATCGATCCGGTGAACAGCGGGGTCGGACTCCAGGGCCTGACCGTAGTGAGTTCTACCAACGCCTCGATCAACATACCGGCCTTCCCGATCGGTACGTACGATCCGGTAACGGCCTCGTTCGTGATCACGAATCCGGGTCAGGCAGTGGACTTCACCCTGAGGACGTCTTCCCGATCAAGTGCTGTTCTGATAAGGGCACAGTGCTCCCCATTCCCAGGGCCGGGGCCGACTCTGACGCCGTCACCAACACCTACTCCTTCACCGACCCCGACGCCCACACCGACCCCAACTCTGGGCGTGTGCGTACCGGTGCTTACCGTAACGGACGTATTCCCGGGCAGCCAGGCCGGGTTCGAAGCGATAACTGCGGGATCAGGCACAGTCACGGTTGACGTGGTCAACTCCGGCATCGGGCTTCAGGGGTTGACCGTGGTTAGTGCATCGAACGCGAATGTCACCATCCCGCCGTTCCCGATGGGCACCTTCAACCCGGTCACG
>JANNNS010000166.1:0-34001 GCA_031398645.1 Acidobacteriota bacterium | reverse complement strand
AAGACAGTTCCCTTGTCGCACGCTGGTACCCGCACTCCCGCCAGGATGCCCTTTCGAGAAGCTGATACTTGTATACTCACGCCCGCCAACATGACACGGTGGTCACGTTCGCTTGTGGCACGAAGCACACTGAGTCGGGCTTGGAACCTTGGCCTCCGGACGCTGCGCTTTGACCTCAAAATGGCACACATCGCAGGCCTTGTGGAATGCCATTTGATTCGTCAGGGTCAGTAAAGTCGTGCCGCCGGCCTGTTTTACGACCGGAATCGCAGGCAACAATTTCGGTGTCTGGCCGACCCGGGCGTGACAATCTCGGCACGCAGCTACTCCTGCGGCCGCTGGGTCTTTCTTAAAGAGTTCAGCGGTTAGCGTCGTAGTCCGATCAGCGGGCCATGCCGTCGCAAGCGGCGGAAATTTCACCAGCTCGGATGCGGGCTGTGCAGTATGGTGGCATTCGATACACGCGATCGGGCCAGCTCCATCAGCGCTGTAATCGCCCCCATTGTGCTTCACGTGATTAAATGTAACTTTTCCGAGTTTTGCATCGTTGGCGAGAATGATCACTTCGGGTATTTTCGTCACGTCCTTTACCGGGACGGAGCTCTTTTGGGCTTGAGCGCTTGGGCGTACCAAGTTGATCGAAACAAGGCTAAATGCAAAAAATGCAACGACGATCGTGAGAGCGAGATATTTTCTCATGACTGTTATCCTCCCTCGTCAGAACCTGTTCTGGAAACTAAACCGATTATCGTCCTGTTTTCATTTGGCATATGTGACGACGCTCACACGGTTCGGACCCAAGCGTCGGTTCGCCCGGCAGATCTGAGATGTAGGTGAAGGAATGGGCGCCGCCCGACTTCGACTACCCTAGACTTAAACCTGGCAAAGGTCTAGACTTATCACAATTTTTTATGGCCTACTTAAAACCCGACCAACCCGAAAAAGTTTATGTTCCTGCCCTGCGTGCGGCGAAGGAAAAAGGCGAGAAGCTGGTTTGTCTCACTGCCTACGATTATCCGACCGCCCGCATCGTCGATGAGGCAGGTGTTGACATAATACTGGTCGGCGACAGCATGGGAAATGTAATCCACGGCTACGGGAACACGATACCGGTTACGCTCGACGAAATACTTTCGGCAACCAAGGCAGTGAAACGCGGTTCAACGCGGGCATTGATCGTCTCCGATATGCCATACGGCACCTTTCACACGGGCGATAACAAGGCGGTTCGCAATGCAATGCGGCTGCTGAAAAATGGCGGTGCCGAGGCGGTAAAGCTTGAAGGCGGCCGCAATCGCGTCGATCTGGTCAAACGCCTTGTCGATGAAGAGATACCGGTCATGGCACACATTGGGCTAACCCCGCAATCGGTTCATAAACTCGGCGGCTATCGCGTCCAGGGCAAAACGACCGTCGATGCGAACAAACTTATCGAAGACGCGAAACTGCTTGAGGAAGCCGGCGCATTTGCCATAGTCCTCGAATTGATCCCGCGAGAAGTCGCAGAGACTATCTCGAAGGAACTAACCATCTCTACCGTGGGTATAGGAGCCGGTGCCGCCTGCGATATTCAGGTTCTGGTGCTTCACGATCTTATCGGCTTCACATTCGGCCGCCAGCCGCGTTTTGTACGGCAATACGCAAACGTCAGCGAGGTCATTTCCACGGCGATCACCGAATGGATGGAAGACGTTCGATCCGGTGATTATCCGAGTGAAGCCGAGTCTTACGGTTTTCCCAAAGAGGCCAAGGCATCGAAGCTATGAGATGTCAAAGGGGGAGCGTTTATGGTTTCAGCAAGTATTGGCAATACCGCCCTCGGCTCAAAAGAGATTACCTTTGCGCACAATGAGACCGATGATTTCATTGCAGTCGTAATACTTAGTGTGATAATTCTCATGGTTATGCTGCCGTTATTGATTGATCTGCGGCGCCGGCAAAAGAGTAGATCGAATAAAATTCTCCAACTAGACTAGTAATTCGGTGTTTTAGGAAAGTCGTTCCTACATGGAAATAATCAATCGCAAACAGCGAATGGCATCGATCTCACGCAAACTGCGTCGTGAGAGCAAAACTGTCGGCTTCGTTCCGACAATGGGTGCCCTGCACGAAGGCCATTTGACGCTCGTCAAAGAGGCACGGCAGATGTCGGATGTTGTGATCGTCTCGGTCTTTGTAAATCCGACCCAGTTCGGGCCAAGTGAAGATTTCGACCGGTATCCCCGCGACCTGACCGCCGATGCGGCAATGCTTGCCGAATATGAGGTCGATTACGTTTTTGCCCCCGAGATCTCTGAGATCTACGGCCCCGGCTTTTCGACCTACGTTTACGTTGAAGGCCTGACCGAAACCCTGGAAGGAGCGTCTCGACCGGGTCATTTTCGCGGTGTGGCAACAATCGTGACCATCCTCTTCAACGCCGTCCGCCCTGACCTTGCCTTTTTTGGCAGCAAGGATGCCCAGCAAGTTGGTGTGATCAAACGGCTTACACGTGATCTGGGTTTCGAGACCGAGATCGTGGTTGTTCCCACCGTACGCGAAGAATCGGGCCTCGCACTGTCATCACGCAACGCTTACCTCAGCGAAGAAGAACGGGCAAAGGCCGCCGTTATCTATCAGGCGCTTCGCGATGCAAAACTGGCATTCAGAAACGGCGAACGAAATGCGTCGGCGATCACTCAAATTGTCGAAGACAAGATCGGCTCTGAACCGCTTGCGCGGGTCGACTATATCGCGGTAGTGAGCAACGACAATCTGGAACCTGTTGAAAAGATTGAGGATAACGAGGTGCTGGTGGCCGTTGCAGTTCGCTTTGGCAAGGTCCGGTTGATCGACAACATCGTCCTCAATCGAAAGCAGTAGTTGGGCACCAAACTTGCATCTTAACGGGCAGAGGACTTACTTGTAGGTTCTCGCAATATTATGAAAACCCTAAAGACTTTCGCATTGGTTTCAGGCCTTTTCGTTGCTCTTACGTTCTCGGCTGCAGCTCAGACTTCGCTGCCGAAGCTGGACGGCGGTACGGTGGATGTTGAAGCTCAAAGCGGCAAGGTTGTAGTTCTCGCGATCGGAGCTAGCTGGCTGCCGCTTTCGAGCAAACAGGCCGAATATACCAACACGCTGGCCAAGAAATACGCCGGCAAGAATGTGGTGTTCTATTATGTCGTGACCGACTCGACGAACGCCAAGTCGAAGAACTATGCTTCTGACGAGGCTGTCCGCAAGTTCGTGGCGGCAAACAAGCTAAGCATCCCGATCCTACGTGATTCGGACGGTGCCAGCGTCCTGAAAAAATTCAAAGTCGACCAGGTTCCGTCATTCCTGATCCTAGATCGGACAGGCGACCAAGCGGGCGAAGCATTCGGCGGGATCGATCCTAAGTTCGACATAACGGTTCCGGTCTCGAAAAAAATAGATAGCCTTTTGTAACAGGCTGATCAAGTGACCATTTTGGCCGTTCGGCGATCCGGGCGGCCATTCTTATGGGTACGCGGTTTGGAGATCAAGGCGTCTGTTGCCGAATAAGCCTGTACACCAGGCTGATCGGCAGTCCAACAACGTTCCAATAGTCGCCTTCGATCCCCTCAATGAATAATGCCGCCTGAGCCTGAACGGCGTAGGCACCGGCCTTATCCAAAGGGTCGCCGCGTTCCGCGAGAAATGAGATCTCCGCCTCATTCATGTCGGCAAATTTAACGCGGGTACGCTGCAGCCCGACTTGAACGCTTCCCGCGTTTACGACCGCAACGCCCGTCAGCACCTCGTGCCAACGACCGGCAAGCATTCCAATCATCCGGCGGGCATCCGCAATATCGATGGGCTTGCCGATGATCTGGTCGTCTATCACAACGGTCGTATCTGCCCCTAGTACAAGTCCGCTCGGATGACGCTCGGCGACCGCCTCAGCCTTGGTTGCCGCAAGCCGCTGAACATAAACGTCCGGCAGTTCACCAGGCAATTCGGTCTCGTCGATGTCGGGCACATCCTTGGTAAATTCCCAGCCGACCGAGTTCATTATCTCCGCCCGTCGGGGACTGCCGGATGCGAGGACGATGGCCGGAAGACCGGCCTTTGAAAGTTCGTGATTTAGCATTTATCTTGTTCTCGTTTAAGATAATAGATGATTGAAGGCGAATGACAAATGAAGGACTTTCTCGCATCGCTGCCCGCGATAATGCGAAACATCGATACCGAGGGAAACACGATCGAGCCGGTGGTCTTTGCTGCTTGGAAACGCTGTGTCGAGGGATCACTGGCCGAGCACATTGTGCCGCTTCGCATAGAGAATAAAAGGCTTATCGCTGCCGTGGCAAACGAAACCTGGCGCAAACAGGTGGCGGACTTAGGTTCGGTGATAACCGATAAAATTAACGCAGCGGTCGGATCGAAGCTCATTAGGTTCATCGAATTTCAGATCGATCCTGCGGCGGTTCGAGCACACAGAAAAAGCATTGCCGAAACATCGGTTCCGGACTGGACGATGGCGGCAGATGAACAATTATCGCCGGCACTTACGGAGGCTGCCGATTCGATCCGCGATAGCGAACTTCGCGAGAAATTCCTTGCGGCGGCCACCGGCAGCCTTGCCGGAAGAGAGCGGTACAAACGCTGATCGCGGCTCATCAATTTTATGGACGTTCGAAAAGTAGCAAAACTTGCCCATCTTGAGATAACCGACGAAGAGGTCGCGATGTATACGCCGCAAATGGCTGACATTGTCAAATACGTCGAGCAGCTGAATGAACTCGACATTGCCGACATTGAACCGATGCTCGGCGGATTGACGGACGAAGGTTCGGCGACCATCACGATCCGCGAGGATGTCGTTGTCCCGTCGTTCACGCAGCAGGAAGCCTTAAGCGAGGCACCGTCAGGCGTCGCCGGACATTTTCAGGTTCCGAAGGTGTTGTAGGTCGTTATGAAAAAGCCCCGGGCGAGCAGAACGGCCTTCAGACCAGGTGCCCTTATGCTTCTGGCATTGGCGATGCTTGTGCCGGGATGCGATATTCCAAACCTCGATCCGCCGGAATGTGCTGCGTCACGGACGGCCGTGAGAGAATTTTATTCCTTCCATTTTGGGAACGATATGAAGGTATCGCCTGACGGGATCAAGTTAAGGGAGAAGTTTCTTACGAGCGATCTGGCGGCAAAAAGCTCAGGTGCGGCTGAGGGAACCGACCCTTTCACGACCGGAACTTCGGACCTTCCAAAAACCTTTCGTGCCGCCGAATGCAGGGTCATTTCGTCCGACAGGATCGAATTCGACGTCTTGTTGTTCTGGAAGGACGACACGCGAACTGAGCAGAAAGCTATCAAAGTACAGACGGCCAAGGTCGGCGAGGACTGGCTGATCGACCGCATCGAACGCTGATAACGCAATAATGAGCAAAGCAACCATTGAAAAGACTCTCGACAATGCCGAACGCCTTAACGGGGAACTTAATTCGTTTCTTTCCATCGAACGGGAACACGCATTGAGCAGAGCCGAAGACCTTGAAGCGAGTGAAAATGACCTGCCGCTGAAGGGCTACGCCATCGCCGTCAAGGACAACATCTGCACCAAGGGAATGCGGACATCGTGCGGTTCAAACATCCTTCATGACTACAAGGCTCACTATGATTCGACCGCCATCGAACGGCTGAATGCGGCCGGTGCAGTGATGGTCGGGAAGACGAATATGGACGAGTTCGCAATGGGGTCGTCCAACGAGAGCTCGGCATTCGGCCCTGCAAAGAATCCTTGGGACATGAGCCGTGTTCCCGGCGGCAGTTCGGGCGGATCGGCGGTTGCCGTAGCATCGGGTGTTGTCCGTGCGGCATTGGGATCAGAGACCGGCGGTTCCGTCCGCCAACCTGCTTCGCTTTGCGGCATCTACGGCCTCAAGCCGACCTACGGCCGTATCTCGCGATATGGGCTTGTAGCGTTCGCGTCCTCGCTCGATAACATCGGCATCTTCGGCCAGACGGCGAAGGACGTTGCGTCTGTGCTCGGCGTTATCGCGGGCCGTGACCATCGCGACTCGACATCGGCGGATGTTCCTGTGCCTGATTATGTCGGAGGACTCGAAACAGATATTGCGGGAAAGAAGATCGGCGTTCCCCGTGCTCTGTTCGGCGAAGGCTTGGACGATGAGGTGAGAGAAAAGGTTGAAAGTGCGATCGAAAACTATCGCGGCATGGGAGCCGAGATCATCGACGTCGAACTTCCCTACGCGAAATACGGAATAGCCGTCTATTACATCATCGCAACCGCCGAGGCTTCATCGAACCTCGCACGATACGACGGTGTCCGCTATGGCTTCCGGGCCGAAGATACGAGTGCCCTGCGCCAGATGTACTTTAAGACGCGCGAAGAAGGTTTTGGATCTGAAGTAAAGCGACGCATCATGCTCGGCACGTATGTTCTGTCGAGCGGTTACTACGACGCTTATTACGCAAAAGCTCAAAAGGTGCGTGCTCTCGTTAAAAGGGATTATCAGAACGCGTTCTCACAGTGTGACGCAATACTCACACCGACGTCACCCTCTGTCGCATTCAAGATCGGCGAGAAGTCGGACGATCCGCTCGCCATGTACCTTAACGACGTTTACACCGTTTCCGCGAATCTCGCCGGAATTCCGGGCATAAGCGTGCCCTGCGGATTGTCGTCCGAAGGGCTTCCGATCGGTTTTCAGCTAGTAGGTGATTTTTGGTCGGAAGGTACGCTGCTCAATATGGCTGCAAAATACGGCGATCAGTTCCCGGTCGACGCCAAACCGGCCGTGTTCGCCGATTGACGCTTCGCCTTCTTATAGCGGCGACGCGATTCCGACAAACGGCTGGGCCGCTCTGTTTCGTTGGTATTCTTCATCGGGGGTTACTGGATACGAAGCTGGGTGTATTCCAGGTTGCGGGCTATAACGCCGATGTCATTGTTAGGCAGGATGTGGGTCCAACGGCCCGGATCTTCAAGCAGTCTGGTCGCCTCCTTTTCAGGCAGAGGACGGGAAAACAGATAACCCTGTCCAAACTCGCAGCCAAGGATCCTGAGCTGATGAAACTGATGGATACTTTCGATACCCTCGGCGATAACGCTAAGACGCAGCGCCTTTGCAAGTGCGATCACCGAACGAACGATCTCGCCGTTCTCCGTCCCTTCCTCCATGGTGCTGACGAACGACCGGTCAACTTTAAGTGTATCGATCGGAAAGCGGTGGAGATAACTCAGGTTTGAATATCCGGTTCCAAAGTCGTCGATACTCAACTGAACGCCCAGACGCTGGATCTTCTTCAGCACTTCGATGACCGCTTCCGCGTTGCCCATTACCGCACTCTCGGTTATCTCGAGTTTGAGGCAGCTTGGATCGATCCCCGTCTCCTCGATAATTCCATTCAGTTGGTCCACAACATCCGGCTGGCTAAGATGGCTTGCCGAAAGATTGACGCTCATTACGAGAGACCGCGGTGCCAAACGTGAGCGTTTCCACCGTGTAAGCTGTTCGCAGGCAGTCCTAAGGACCTGAAGCGTCATTGGGATCATCAGCCCGGTCGATTCCGCAGTATCGATAAACTCGCCGGGCGTCACCAGCCCGCGGCTCGGATGATTCCAACGGATGAGCGCTTCGAATCCTAAAAGGCTCGTATCACCAAGGCTGACGATAGGCTGATAGAACAGCTCAAATTCGTGCCGCTCGACCGCAAGCCGCAGATCTGTTTCAAGTTCAAGCAGCGAGACGGCTCGTGAGTGCATGATCTGGTCGAAGATGACGAAAGGCTTGTTTGCCTCCTTGGCGTTGTACATTGCAATGTCCGCATCGCGAAGCAGTTCTTCCGCATCACTATAGCGATCGTCGCTTATTGCAATTCCGACACTCGCGCTCGTGAAAACGTGCCGGCCGAGAAGATCATAGGGCTGAGCGACCTGCGAGTTGATCCAGTTCGTCAGAGCTATCGCATCCCCCGGCGATCGAATACCTTTCATGATGACAGCGAACTCATCGCCGCCGAAACGTCCAACGCTGCAGCCTTCTACGCCGGATGATCCCAACCGCTTCGCAACCGTCTTGATCAGCTCATCACCGATCGAGTAGCCGAGGCTATCATTGATCGTTTTGAAACGATTTAGGTCGAGAAAAATGATCGCAAAGTCTTCCCGGGTCTGAATTCGGGCTTCGAGGAGATTATTGATCTCGTCGACAAAATAATTTCTGTTCGGCAGTCCCGTCAGCACATCGTGATAAACCGTGTGATGGAGCTTTTCGTGGCTT
Organism: Acidobacteriota bacterium; assembly: GCA_031398645.1. Lineage (GTDB taxonomy): Bacteria > Acidobacteriota > Blastocatellia > Pyrinomonadales > Pyrinomonadaceae > OLB17. The sequence goes on along the minus strand of JANNNS010000166.1, from coordinate 25,755 downwards.
TCGCGGAGTGCTGTGGAACTAACCTCAAGCTGTTGAATGTAGTGCTCAAGTTCCGTAATGTGAAGCTCGGCTTGTTCGGCTCGGTCCCGCTCGGCCTTTTCGGCTTTGGCCGAGGAACTGCGAACGGCATTCGCGTATCGAAAATAGGTGAAATAGACGACCACAAAGAGAACCGCGACGGATGCGAACAAAACAAGGTCGACCTGATTGAGCGCCTTTGTTAGCAGCCCTCCAAGCAGTGCTCCGCAAAGATAGATCAACATCGCGCCAAAGCAGTACTCGTTCCAAACCTTCCAGATCGTTTGGCTGTTACGGATCGATATGTATGCAGACAGCAGGATCGAGTTGGCGACGAACTGCGCCATTCCCATAACGATCATCGTCAGCGCTAGCTGCGAGATGGTAGCTGAGTCAAGGGCCGATTCCGGCCGGCCAAACAGCGCTTTCACTGCCAGAGCGGATGAGAAGACGGAAATGGCAGAGATCGCTGTGTTGATCACGATCGTCTGTAGCCGCATCTTCACACCCTTTCGGCGGATCATTAAAGATGAGAATGCCGCCTCGCTCGCTCCAACGATCACTGCCAGTTCCCCGCCGAAGGTCAGCATTACGAAAAAGACCATCGCATCAGACGCTGTCAGGTGAGCGTTTGTGCCCGGAAGCTGAATCCTGAGCGACGATCCGAAAAAGATCGTGAGCAGCGAGATCGAGGCCATTCCAAGCGTTATCGAAGCAAACGAAAATCCGTAGGCCGCCCAGGCAAGGGCGCACGCGGCGATCGGTACGACCAATGCGGCGTACACATTTATGCCTAGCTCATTGTTCTCTTTTTGCTCCATTAGGCAGGAAATTTGGGAAAGCGTTTAACTTTTGAAGGGTTTCGCAAGCGGTAAAATCGGTAAGAAGGCTTTTCGCCCTTTACGAGTATAGCGAAAACTGAGAGCCATTTCCACCTTTTTCTTCAGCCTCAAAAAACAAAATAAACGCGGCCAATTTCTGGCTGGCCGCGTTTCCATGATCGTCTTAGCTAGCCGATCCAAAAGAATAATTTAGCATCCGAGGTGTTTGGTCCCCGCGGCCGACGACAAAGGTCTAATTATCCAAACCCGAAGCCGTCAGTCTCCGCCTCGCCCTCCGGCGCGACTACCGCGGCAAACGCCTTCCAATTCGTCCGCTCGCGGTCAAGTGGCGCCGGATTAACGGCTTGGCCTTGCTGGCCTAAAACCGTTCAGGTCAGGAGGAACGAGAGTTCCAAAAGTGTGCTGACTGTTCTCTTCATTTGACTCTTGTCACTCCGCATTCCGAAGGGCGGTGAAGCTTCACGCCAGCCGATCTCGGGATCCCTTTGGCAAAGGGCGTACCAAATTGACCCTGACTAGCGAAGGAGCAGTAAATATGCGGCTTGCGGCGATTTGGACAAACTAGGTCACAGGTGAGTATCTTGGCAGTCGGTCAATCTGACCGGTCATTTTGCTTTCTTTGAAATAAAAAAACTCCTCTTCGGGCGAAGAGGAGTCGAAACGACCAATGCGATGCGAGCTACTTCGTAATTCCAACCTGACTCAGTGCGTACGCATACTCAAAGGCGACCTCCTTGAGTCGGTCATAGCGTCCTGATGAGCCGCCGTGACCGGCACCCATATTTGTCTTTAGAAGGACCACGCTGTCATTTGTCTTGAGCTCGCGCACCTTTGCAGCAAACTTCGCACCTTCCCAATAGGGCACCTGACTATCCCAAAGCGACACTTCTATCAGCATGTTTGGATAGGGCTGTGCCTTTATGTTCTCATAGGGCGAATAAGTGATCATGTAATCCCACGCCGCTTTTTCGTTTGGATTGCCCCATTCGATCCATTCTCCGGTCGTAAGCGGCAGAGTGTCGTCGAGCATCGTGTTCATTACGTCCACGAAGGGAACCTGAACGATCGCGGCCTTGAATGTCTCGGGTGACTGATTGGCCACCGCACCCATCAACAGTCCGCCGGCAGATCCGCCTTGTATCACAAGTCGGTCCGCCGACGTATATTTTTGTCCGATCAACCATTTGGCCGAATCGACAAAATCGTTGAAGGTATTCATCTTCTTGAACATCCGGCCGTCCTGACGCCATCTTTCGCCAAGCTCAGACCCGCCGCGTATATGAGCGATCGCGTAGATCATCCCGCGGTCGACCAAACTCAATTCCTCAGACCCAAACGATGGCGTCATCGATATTCCGTACGACCCATAGGCGTAAAGCAGCATTGGTGACTTGCCGTCAAGCTTAGTGCCTTTTTTCATCACCATCGATACCGGCACCTTGACCCCGTCGCGTGCCGTAGCCCAGACACGAGTGGTTTCATACTTCGACTTGTCATGGCCGCTCGGTATCTCCTGCTGCTTGAGCAGTTCGCTCTTGCGAGTTCGCAGGTCATATTCGTAGGTCGAATTCGGCGTGATCATCGAGGAGTAAGTGTAGCGTATCGATGTTGTATCGTATTCCGGGTTATTCGCCAAGCCCATCGTATAAACGCTTTCGGGCGTTTCGATCCTTGCAGGTGCCCTCCGCGTTTTCATATCCATTACGCGAATATACTCAAGCCCATTCTCCAACTCCGAAACAACAGCAAAGTCCTTGAAGAAGTTGATACCATCCACTTTCACAGCAGCATTATGCGGAACAAAATCAACCCAGTTCTTCTCGCTTGGGTCGTTAAGCGGAGCGCGTACGACCTTAAAGTTCTCCGCATCCTTGTTAGTAGTGATATAGAATTCGCCCTTGTTGAACGTCGCGGCGTGCTCATGGCCCTCGCGTCGAGGTGTCAGGATCTTCCACTCACCCAGCGGGTTCTCAGCGGACAGATACCGATATTCGCTCATTGTCGCGGCAGCCGACGCAATGAAAAACATCTTCTTGTCTCGCGACCGCCCGATGCCGGCTCCGAACAGGACATTTTTCTCTTCGAAGATGAGGGTATCCGGCCCGGTCGTTCCGACCGCGTGCCTGAAGATCTTGTCGTTCCGTTTCGAGACCGGATCTTCCTGGCCGTAGAAAAGATACTTACCGTCAGGCGACCACTCGATCGAAGTAACACGTTCGATCTTGTCTGCCAAAAGTTTCCCAGTCCTCAAGTCTTTGATATGCAGCGTGTACTGTCTGTAACCCGTGGTGTCCGTAGCGAACGCAAGCAAGTTGCCGTCGTCGCTCGGTTCAAAATTTGAGATAGAGAAGTACTTGAACCCTTCCGCCATCTCGTTTTGATCGAGAAGGACCTCTGCATCCTTCCCGTCTTTCGCTTTGCTGCGCAGATAAGTTCGATACTGCTTCCCTTCTTCTGTTTTAGTGAAGTACCAATAGTCGCCAAGCCGATAGGGGACTGAACTGTCTGTCTGCTTGATACGGCCGAGCATTTCCTTGTTCAGTGTTTCTGCGAGAGCCTTGTGCGGTCCCATGTATAGGTCTGTGTAAGCATTCTCATCATTGAGATACTTCATCACTTCCGGAGCTTTTGTCTTCTCGCTGCGGTCGCGCAGCCATGCGTAATTATCGGTTATCTCGTAGCCATGGATCTTGAGAACTTGTGGTACCTTTTTTGCGACGGGTGGTTTCATATCGGTCTGTGCAAAGGCTACATAGCCTGCAATGGTGATCAGCAGAAGTCCTGGGAACGCCAGCTGTGCTTTCATATTGCTTAACTCCTGATTCTTCAATATCTCGCGAACATCTTGATTTTAGCTTTTTGGTGGACCTTGGACAAAAGGCATTCTCGCATCGACCAGTTGTCTTTTATTGGTCACACCAATTATTTTCTCTCCAACTGACGAAATCGCTTGACAAGATTGTTATAGCTACATTAACTTTATGTAAATCTACCGACCGGTAAGTAGAATCACCTGCTAAAAGTACAGTTTTTGAGGGGTTCAAAGTCTCCGAATCTGGTTCGACCCGATGCCCAGAAATGGTACGCAAAAGAGTCATGACCGTGCTCAGGAAATTTATCTCGCTGCGGCACAGCTTTTCTTTGAGAAGGGCTTTGAGTCGACCTCTGTATCGGACATCGCGAGTGCCTTGAAGATGACCAAGGCAGGGCTCTACTATTATTTCGAGAGCAAACAAGAGCTGCTCTTTCGAATAGTGACCCTCGGCCTCGACAGTGTAAAGGATGCGGTGCTCGATCCCGCCCATTTGATCGAAGACGCTGAGGAAAGGCTTCGGTTCATCCTAACGAATCATGCCCGCCTCGCCGCCGAGGGAAATCACGCGGTCATCATAATCTCGCACGAGATAAACGCCCTGACGTTCGACCAAAGGGTCACGGTTCAGAATCGCCGCCGCGACTATTTTGAGTTTGTTCGCAACACGCTTGTCGAACTGTACGAGGAGAAAAAGCTTCGCGACGTGGATATTACGACCGCGACGTTCACCCTATTCGGAATGATCCTGTGGCTGCCGAGGTGGTATCGAGCGAGTGGAAAACTGTCCGTAGAAACAGTTTGCCGTGACGTATGCGACATGGCCCTACGCGGGCTCATGGTGCAGCGAAACTAAAAGATCAGTAGATATGTCCCCTGTTCAATGGAGAAAGGTCTTATGAAAATGATCAAATTCACCCTGTTAGCGTCCCTATTTATTCTGGCCGGGACGATCGTCGCCGCAGCACAGGCGGGCGGCTCGTCGTCCGAGATCAAGGGTCGAATCGTTGACCCGAATGGAGCCGTCGTAAATGGAGCGACGGTCACTGTTACCGACACTTCAAAGGGCGTGAGCCGAACGGCAACGACCGACGCACAAGGCGAGTACAGATTTTTGTCGCTTCCTCCGGGAACCTATCAGCTTCGGGTTGAAGGAACTGGATTCAGCACACAGGTAAAGAACGGCGTGCAGGTCACCGTCGGACAAACCGCTGATCAGGACTTCGCTCTCCAGGTGGGAAGTGCGGCGGCAACTGTAGAGGTTTCCGGCGATCCGCCGGTGATCGAGACCGAAAGGTCCCAGCAGTCGACGACGATCGGCGAACGTTACATCCGCGATCTTCCGATCGATCGGCGTGACTATCTGACCTTCACGCTGCTTTCGCCTGGTGTCGTTGACTCAAATGCACTGGCAGATAACACCGATTTTCGTGTTGCACAAACTCCGCAAAGCGGCATTTCATTCTACGGAAATAATGGCCGCGGCAACAACATCACGGTGGATGGAGCGGAGGCAAATGATCAAGGCGGCGGCGTCCGTTCGAACTTGAGCCAGGAAGCGGTGCAAGAGTTTCAGATCAACCGCAGCAACTATAATGCGGAACTTGGCGGAGCAAGCGGCGGCGTGATCAACATCGTATCCAAAACCGGTACGAATCGCTTCAGCGGCAGTGTATTCACCTATCTTCGCCATCAATCTTTGGATGCGGGCGACCCGTTCGCGATCGTCCTGACGGGCAATTCGCTTAGCCGCATCAAGCCTGACGCCAATCGCCAGCAGTTTGGTTTTACCCTTGGCGGGCCGATCGTTAAGGACAAGGTCTTTTTCTTTGGCGGATACGAGGGTGTGAGGCGGCGTGAAGCTTCTACAGTCCCGCTTCTGACCAATCTCAATATATTTCAGCCGACTGCTGGCCAGAATGCCGTCCTTGCCGGCCTTGCAGCTAGTACTGATCCGACGCCGGTCCCTTGTGTTACGGGCGTAGCAGTTCCGCGAGCCCAGTGTGCCGGCATTCTCGCGGGTGTCTTGACGGTTGATCAGCCGGTCCAGGACCTGTTCCGCAATAACAGTGGTGTGTTTCCCTTTAACACGGATTCTCACTCAGCATCGTTTCGTGGTGATTATGTCCCTAGTGCCATGAACACCTTTTTCCTTCGCTACAGCTTCAACGACCGCGAAGAGAGTAACCAGTCGACACGGGCCTTGCTGGCCTTTTCCCGCTCAAACAATGTCGACGTGCTGGACCATAATCTGACCGGCGGATGGACGCACATATTCAATTCGAATATGACCAACGAACTTCGCCTTCAGGTCAATTACAACGAGTTGTTCGTTACATCGAACGATCCAAACGGGCCCGAGCTAAACGTAGCTGGTTTCGGCTTCTTCAACCGGGATATTTTTCTTCCCAGCTTCAACTTCGATCGTCGCTACGAGATCGTGGACAATTTCTCGGTCGTGAGCGGAAACCACAGGATCAAATTCGGCGGCAGCTTTTTGATGCGAGACGGTTTCTTTGATTCGAAAACGTTCTTTAGCGGCCGTTTCGGTTTCGGAACTTTGCCGGGAGCTCTGGTCAGCCCTCAACTCGCGACAACGACGATAAATGCGATCCAGTCTCTTGATCTCGGTCTGCCGCAGTCGTACCAACAAGGTTTTGGCGACGGCATCGTTGGTGGCAAACTTCCCTACTATTCGATCTACGGTCAGGACACGTGGAAGGCGACATCAAACCTCACGCTGAACTACGGCCTAAGATACGAGATAGACACCCGACGCAAACCACTCAAAACCTCTTATGGGAGCATCGGCCCTCGAGTCGGTTTCGCCTGGGACCCGTTCAGCAAAGGCAAGACCATCCTCCGCGGAGGCTATGGCATGTTCTATGCCCAGATTCCGTTCGTTATCGACTATGTAGTTCAATCGCTCAACGAGATCGACGGCGTTCGACAGATCCCGCAGGTTTTAACGACCCTGAACGCCGCCAATCCTCTCGCGGTCAACGGTCCGATTAATATTTTTAGGACCCTGCGTGCCCAAGGTGTGATCGGCATTCCGACAACCACGCGAACGATCACTCCGGCGGATCTTGCACAGTTTGGCATTCCGGTCTCGCAGACCGGCCCTCGAAACCCGCTGACCGTGCTGTTCCGTGCGGACCCGACCTATCGCAACCCACGGGCACAGCAAGCGAGTTTCGCTCTCGAACACGAATTCGCCGAAGGTTTCAGCGTTTCGGCAGGTTATGTCTGGGCCCTGACGCAATACATCACCCGGGCTCGTGACATCAACTTGCGAAATCGGCCGATCGGGCCGCGCGGCATTCGCGAGTGGGGAGCATTTGCACCGGATTGTGCCGGCGCAGGGATCGTAAACTGCTTCGTCAACCCGACCCTGTTTCAGGAGATCATCTATGAGTCTGCTGCATCGGCCAACTACAATGGCTTGATCATTGAGTTCCAGAAACAGTTCGGCCGCAACTTTGCGATCGCGGGCAATTACACACTAAGCGAGGCCTTTGATCAGGTTACCGATTACAACAGCGATTTCCGTGCGTTCGATCAGACGTTCGACGACCCCGAATATTCGCTTTCCGCCTTCGATCAACGGCACAAATTCGTGATCTATTCCGTCGTCACCAGCCCGTGGAAGAACGCTTTCCTTCGTGACTTTACTTTCACGCCGATCATCAGAGCCAACAGCGGACGTCCGTTCAATCTGCTTGCCGGTTCGGACGTAAATGGCGACCGAAGCTCAAACGGCGACCGGCCGCTGCTTAGGCTGAATGGCCTCGATCAGGGCGCCATCGGCCGCAATGTAGGCAAAGGCCCAAGCTTCGCCACGTTCGATATGCGATTGACCCGGAAGATCGGATTCAGCGAACGCGTTAGCCTTGACCTGACATTAGAGGCATTCAATGTACTGAACAGATTGAATTTCTCGTCGGTCAACAACACCGTCGGTGCCTTTTATCCGACAACCGTTAACGTTCGAGGCGATCACAATGTTGGGCCAAGTTCACCGCTCGGATTCACATCGGCCTTTGATCCACGGAGAATTCAGCTCGGAGCCAAGTTCAGGTTCTGATCAAGCTTAAAAGCCTACGTAGAAAAGTCCGCCGATCCATCACTGGAAAGGCGGACTTTATTTTTCGGTGAAGAGGTCAGTACTGCTCTTCTTCTTCTTCTCCAGGTGTTTGGGATTGTCCACGTGCGGGCTCAACGCGGCCGACGCCCAGATTGTCATAATGAAGGATCGCGTTGAAGAGAAGCGAGAAACTTCCGTGCGTCTGATGCCGCCACATTGGGTTGTTAGCGAACATAACTACGTGTCCCTTCCCTACCGGCACATCAACAACAGCAGCCTTGCCTACCAGTTCCGACCCGCCAGCGAGCATTCCGCTCACCAGCAGATCTTTCTCAGCCGACGCGAATCGCAATACGACACGAGGCCTGGATGCCAGGGGCGGTATCTGTGATGGGTCCGGCGTAGGTGCAGGCAGCCCGGTTTCGGGCGGCTTGCGTCCCTGAACTACATCTGCGTCGGTCTCGGTACCGCGTCCAGTGGGCCGCCCGGTCACTGGTCCGGCTCCTCCACCGCCGCCTCCGCCAAATCCACCCTGCCCAATCCCGGCAACCTGCAGCAAAGGCGACTGGCTGAAGTAGACGGCAAGTTTCTCATCATATCCATAGGATATCGGGCTTCGACGATCGGCAAAACTGGCGTTGATCACCGAACCACGCGCCTGCAGCGTTCTTGCTTCCTGGATCGTTACGCCCGACACCATTCCGAAATCGATGGGAAGCGAAGCGTTCCCACCAACAGTGACGAATAGCCCGCCGCCTTCGATAAATCTTTGCAGGTTCGCAACCCCCTGAATTCCCATCCCGCCTCTGATGTCGTCAGTCTCGTCAGGTGAAAGGCCCATGTTCGGCGTCAAGTCAGACTTTTTCCAAGGGATCGGAGCTTCCGATTCACTGAACTTCGGAATGCCGCGGACTATTGTTTGTGCATTGCCGCCGACCGGTCCCCAAATGATCGCGTCGTATTTCTCGCGAAGGTTCGCTGTACTTCCGATCTCCTGATCCGAAATATAATCATATGGAATTCCGAGCCGGTCGAGCTCGATGCGGTACCACCCTTCGTTCTGCGTGTTTATCCATGTGTGCACGAGAGCGATGCGTGGTGTTCCGACCGCGTGTTGGGCAACATCAGGCAACCTGTCGACGGCCATTGCCGAAAGTCCAAGTGACGTTATTTCTTTGGATAGACGGTCACTGAGATCGCCCGGGTTTCCGTCTGCTTTGACAATATACGAGCCCGGATTGAAGTTCTTCTCTCCAACTTTGAACGCTGCCTCGGCGGCCGAGATCTTCACGTCCTTGAGCCTGTAGCGAAGCTGTGCAATGGCACTTTCGCCAGTGTGATTTACTACGAAACCTGCCTTGCCAGTGCCTTCGATCTTCCCGGTCACTTTCGCGGGCCCCTCGATCATCGTCATCGCGGCGTCGAGGATCTTCTCGTCTTTGACACGCACCGTCTTAACGTTCCTCAACGGCCCGAGTGTCCAGCCGGTATCGTCATACGGACGCGGATCGTTCACATTGTAGTACTGCGTGTCGAGCAGCATGTCAGCCATTCTTGAATAAGGCTGGTCCATTCGTACCACATAACTCCCGGCCCCGAACTTCCCTTCCTTCGTTTCGATCGGGCCGTTCAATTTCTGAACCTCGCAGCCCTGCATTTTCAGGAGATTTACGAGATCGGCCGCCTCGACGGGTCGCGATTCGTCTGCCGGCAAAACGTAGGCGGCTGGCCCTTCGGTCCTGGCCTTTGCTACCGACCGCTTACTCTTTAGGTAGAAGTTATTGAGGAATCGGTCCTTGTTGTTCGCGACGTAGTTCATCGCTATCAGCAGAGCGCTTTGCGAAAGGTTGATGTTGTTCCGTATCGACCACTTAACGCGCGGAAGCGGCGGATTGGGCCGGAACCAGTCGCGATTGGTCGAGGTTGAGGGTACGACACGGTCCATCGTGTCGGCTCCGCCATTGCCAAAAGTTTCGTAGAACCTTCCGATCGAGTTGTGGCCGTTTGCGACGTAGAACATGTAGTTCGGAGCCCAGCCGTCATAGAACCCGTGTGTCCAAACGCCGGGAACACCGCGTTTCGTCATCTCGTTCACTTCGTGGTACGCAAGGTCCTGCCATTCGTTGACCACGATCGGGTCGAGCCACGCGTTGTACGGCCCGGTTCCGGTCGATGTATAGAGGAACGGAACCGACTCGTGCAGGTCGTGCAAAACGGTCGGTTTGTAATCAAGGAACGTCGCCATTTGGTTCCGGGTCAATGCGAGCGCCATTCCCATCGAATCACGATTATTGTCATGAGCGACGTATTTTCCCCAATAGATCAAGCCAGGAGATCGCTTGCCCGGGTTGGCTTTGCGGTAATTGTAAAGATCGACCATCGTATCGCGGCCGTCCACTTCGAGCGTCGGCGTGATCAGCACGATCACATTCTTTCTGATCGCTTGGATAAACGGCGTTTCTTCGACCGCGATCCGATAGGCCATTTCCATTAACATTTCAGGCGAACCCGTTTCGGTCGAGTGGATCGAGCCGGAAGCCCAATAGATCGCCTTACCTTCGGCCACGAGCTGCTTGGCGATCTCGTCATTTATAGTTCGCGGATCGCCTAGCTTTGACGTGATCTCCTTATAGCGGGCAAGCTTCGCGAGATTCGCTTCATCAGAAACAGCGATCAGCAGCTGCTCTCTTCCCTGCTCGCTTTTTTCGGGTGCGACGAACGTCTTTACCCTTGGCGTCGTCTTTTCGAGCTCGCGGTAGTATCGATGCTGGTCTTTCGTGTAGGTGAGTTTGTTCGGCGTTCCGATCGGGTATCCCAGGATCTTTTCCGGTGTCGGCACGGTCGCCGAGGCGGGCAGGTGATCGACGATCTCGGTCAGGAACATCTTATCGGTCGTGTTCTTAATTATCGATTCCGTATAGGAGGCATCGACCGGCTGTGCCGAAGACGACGTGACGCTCGGATCACCTTTTTTCGCCGAGGCTTTGGAATTTCGGCCCGTTTCCGGCGAGCCGACTGGGCCGTTCAACCGTGCCTGTGAGAACAAGGGCGTCCACAAGGCCAACAATAACACCGCTGCAGCAACGCGTTTCATAAGGTCTTTTCTCTCCGGTTCAATTTGTCAGGAAATCGCTAAGATTTGGTCGGGCTGATTGTATCAGAACCACGAAGGCGTTGCTAAATGAGAGTTGCCCATCTTTCGGTTTGCGGTGGAGCAAGTTCCTGTACTCGCGACTCAGGAACTTTTTTACGACCCGCAAGCAGATTTTCCGCGGATCGCAGGTGTTTACTGCATCTTACGATCCGGCGAACTGCATTGCCGAAATGCCCGAAAGGGTTTAGATTTGTTGTAACAATCTTAGGGGGAATAACGCTATGCGTATTAAACGGACCATTATCAGTGCGATCTCGCTTTTCGTACTGACCATCACTATTTTTGCTCAGGGAGCACCACAAGATGTGCGCGACCTGATCGGCAGCCGGGCAGCAGGAGCTGAAACGCAGCTTCGCAATCGCGGTTATAGCTTTGTCCGGACCAGCGAAGGCAACGACCGCAAATGGTCAACCTGGTGGAATGGCCGGTCGAACACCTGCATCACAGTTACGACGATCGACGGACGCTACAGCAGCATCACCACTGCGTCTTACGCAGAGTGTCACCAATCTGGCGGCAATTCGGGCTGGGGAAATCCCAATTGGGGCGGCGGAGGCGGTGGGCAGAATATTACGCCACCCAGTTGGGCACAGGGCACGTTCTATGGCCGGGCCCCGGACGGGTCGCAGATCCAGTTGACTATCGGACGTGAAGGAAATGTTACAGCGATGATCGGCGGAGCGACGAGCTATGGTTCGTTCACCCGAGGAAACTTCCTGAACATGGGCGGAGCTATCGCATCAGTCACACGGCAGGGCAACGGCATCCTCACCAGGCGAACCGATAACGGCGAGCAGATCCCGTACACGAGAAATAACACGGGCGGCGGATGGGATGGCGGTTCCGGTGGAGGCTGGGGCGGCGGCGGCGGTGCTGGCGGACAGATATCACCACCAAGCTGGGCGAGAGGCACTTTCTATGGCCAGGCACCCGATGGTTCACAGATCCAGTTGACCATCTCTAATGAGGGCCAGGTCACGGCGGTGATCGGCGGAAACTCGAGCTACGGTACATTCACGCGTGGGAACTACCTGAACATGGGCGGAGCGATCGCTTCGGTCACACGCCAGGGGAACGGTATTCTGACCAGTCGCACCGATAACGGCGAGCGGATAGCGTATACCCGCAGCGGCGGTGGAAACTGGAACGGCGGTGGCGGATGGAACGGCGGCGGCAACTATGCCCAGTTCGATGACCTCATCGGCTCAAGGGCTTCGTCAGCTGAATCTCAGCTTCGTTCACGAGGCTTCCGAAGCGTTGACAGCTCAAGGAGCGGAAATACGAGTTACACGATCTGGTGGCGGTCAGCCACCCAACAATGTATCGAATCCGCGACGGTAAACGGACGGTACGATTCTATTACCGACATTGGCAGCCATCGAAAGTGTAACTAACTTTCTGAGTTGACCATTTCGCATGAGGCCGGACCAACACGGCCTCTTTTTTTGTCTCATACTAATCAAATTCGCTGCTTTTTGTCCTTGGGCTTGTATAAGCAAGACGGGTCGGATAAAATTGGTTTAGCCAATAAAATTAACTAATTACGGGATAATCAACTAATGAGTACAGGAACAGAGACAACGGCGGCGACAGAAGGCCTGCGGGGTGTGGTTGCCGCACAAAGTGCCATCGGCGACGTTAACGGTATTGAAGGTAAACTGATCTATCAGGGATACGATATACACGACCTCGCGGAGAATTCTACGTTCGAAGAGGTAATTTATCTTTTGTGGAACGGAAAACTGCCGACCCAAGCGGAGTTGGACGCGCACGTGGAGCATTTGAGGCAGAATTATGAAGCACCGGCTGAGGTGATCGGCCTGATGAAGCAATATCCGAAGGATGCCGATCCGATGGACGTTCTGCGTACCGCCGTCTCTTCGCTAGACCTGTACGACCCGGCGGGCCAGGGAACAGACCGTGAATCGGCCGTCGGTGCCGCCGTCAGGATAACGGGCCAGATCGGCACGATCGCCGCGGCATGGGACCGCATTCGGAACGGCAAAGAAGTCGTCACGCCGGACAAAAACCTTTCGATCGCAGAGAACTTTCTCTACATGCTCCGCGGTGAAAAGCCGGATGCAGAAGAGGCCCGTATGTTCGACATCGCACTTATCCTGCATGCGGACCATGAGCTGAATGCCTCGACCTTCACAACGCGCGTCGTAGCCGGAACACTTGCCGACATGTACGGCGCGGTCACGGCCGGCATTGCCGCCCTAGCTGGGCCGCTGCATGGCGGTGCGAACACCAACGTGATGAAGATGCTCATCGAGATCGATGACCCGGCAAAGATCGACGCGTGGGTCGATGAAGCTCTGGCAAGCAAGAAAAAGATAATGGGAATCGGCCATGCGGTTTACAAAACCGAGGATCCGCGTGCCACATGGCTGCGTAAATTCTCGAAGCAAATGGCCGACAAGACCGGCGTCAGCAAGTGGTACGAGATGTCGCAGCGGATCGAGCAGCTAATGCTTGAAAAGAAAGGTATGTACCCGAACGTCGATTTCTACTCGGCGTCGACCTACTACCTTATGGGCATTGCTCTGGATATGTACACCCCGATCTTTGCTGTCTCACGAATATCCGGCTGGACCGGCCACATCCTCGAACAATACGGCAACAACAAGCTCATCCGCCCACGTGCCGAATACATCGGTGCAAGGGATCTAAAGTACGTCGCGATCGCCGACCGTTAGGCCTAGTGTCATCAAAGTAAGTTAAAAAGGCTGCCGTAACCGGCGGCCTTTTTGCGCGAGTTATCCTGACTATTCTCCTTCACACTCAATTCGCTGGCTGATCCTAAACACGTACCCATCGGGGTGGCGAATGGGGAGTTCGCGGACGTTCCAAGGTTCGTTGGTTGGAGGCATCGTTACCTCAATGTTGTGGGCAAGGTAATGTTCATAGCCATCCTGCAGCCCTTATCGTTGAATTTCGAACATCCGGTTGAATCATCTCAGGCACGTCCAACTTTTCCACACCTACCTGTGGAAAAAACTAAAGCAAGTGCTTAATTGCTTAATCAAAAAGCCCGATGCTGTGGAAAAGTGCTCACGTAGATCGCTCGCAAAAAAAAATATCCACAGAATGACGCGGCGGCCCCAAAGGAGGACAGAAAAGGCCGGGCGAATCTGTGGATAAGAGCTGCCAGACAGGGCCGTCAGCGATAGATCTCCGGATGGCCGAAGGTACCTTGCCAATGGTCCCTTCGGCGTGCCGTTACTTTTGGAGTTGGTTGTGTTGAGATCTGCCCGGACGGCGGGCGGCTACTACCTGATCTGCGTCTCGAACGAAGTTCGGACGCGGAGCTGCTGATTTGGATTTAACTTGATGTGCTTGCCGCGTTCTATGACCACAGCCCCGACGCCGAATGCCGCTCCGACACCGGCACCTACTGCCGCCCCGACCGGCCCTCCGGCTATTGCACCGATGGTCACGCCGGTCCCCGTAGCCGCACCGATCTTCACGAAATCGCCTTTGTAGTTACGCTGTCCCTGGGCAAGGCCTTCGTTGTCGACCCGTTTGATGTTGTCGCCCTTTACAGGCAGAACCTCGGTCAGGATCGCGTCGAAATTGCTCCACCGATCCTGTGTAAGAATAATTCGGTTAAATGATAATTGGATCTCCGAGCGACGCTTGATACGGCCGGGCTTGGTCAATTTCGCAACGTGGCCTTCAACGATCGCACCCGAGATCTCGGTCGGCGAAATGATCTTTGCGGTGAACTTGTCGCCTTCTTTAGCAGTTTCTGTCGTCATCTTGTCCTGAAGTTCGAGGATCAACTCGGTGTCCCGCGGGATGATGATCACCGCATCGCTAACGGGCGTAAATGTTGTTTTCACCAGACTTCCGGGCGTAGCTTTGGGAGCCGAACTATCCGAATATGCCGGTGCGCCTGCGGCCGGCTGTTCGTTGGTTTGAACGGGTGTCGCAGCGACCGGTTGTTCGACGGCTGGCTGTGCGGGCTCATTTACCGGAACCTGAGCCTGGGGCGTTTGGATCTGCGGCTGCGAGATCTGAGCGAGGCCTCGGCGGCCGAGGTTCTCCGGGATGTTGGCCTCAAATGACTTCTTGTCATATCCGGCCGAATAGCCCAATTCGAAACCCTGTCTATATCCATCGCGATAGTCGTCGATTGTGCCGTACTCCTGGTTAAACGCACGGCTCGCCTTATCGTAATCGCTATGCCTGGAGAACTCTCGTGCTGCATTGTCGATCGAATCGCGATATCCGGCCATGTACCCATCGGAATAGCCTGTCCTATAGCCGCGCTGAAGTGCGACCTTGGTGTCCTGGCCAAAAACGTCTTGCTGCGGCACCGCCGCAAATATCGCCAAATTTATCGAAAAACAAATAGCGGCAGCTAAGAATTTTCTTGTTAGCTTCATGTGGATCTCCTTTGGAATGCTGAAGTGCAGTTACACTGAAATGAAATGTCCGCTAACACTTATACACAATTGCTTAAGAATTTACAAGAACTTTTATGCACAAGTTTAAGCGGAGTAAAAAAGGCGGCCGGATGGCACTATCCGAACCGCCGAGTATGCTCTTGGAGGAGCGATGAACTAGCCGAAACTCTTGCGGAAGAGATATGAGGCTCGAACAAAAAACGTCCTGCCATCACGTTCAAATCGCGGCTGATACTGGCCGGTGTATGGGTTGAATCCGTTGTAGTTGAAAGCGTCGTTGTAGCCCACGTAAAAGGCGGTTCCCGGATTCGGATTCCATCCGAACAGAACCTGTCCACGGAATTTGGAGCTCAAAGAATCGTAATCCCAACGAGCCCTCACATATGTAAACCGGGAAAACTGATAGGTCGTTCGCATGGTGAAGATGTTCGTATCGAAAGCCACCTCGCCATTGTCGCTCCGTGTAAGCTGGCTTTTAGTGTAATCCAGCGAGATGCGTATCGGATCCGCCGGCTTGTATTCAGCCCCAACATTCGCATCGAATTGCCAGCCTCGGCCTGGGTCTAGACCAGGTTCGCCCGGCGGCGGCTGCGGACGCGGATATAGGTCAGGATCGCTATGGTATAGAGCAAGCTGCCGCGAGTACTCCAGGTAAGCAGGCGTGTTCGCATAGGCAAGAAACGCAGGACTTCGTCGGGGGAACCGATTCCCGGCACCAAAATCGTAGTCGAATGCACCAAAGATCGAACCAACAAAGCCATACATAAAGAACTGCTTGTTGAACCGCTTCTCTGTGTTGAAGCTGAAGTACGGCTGCTGAGCTGACCGCGTTGGGCCGCCGGCGAATGCTCCTCGAACTGTTCCCGCTCCGTTCCTTTTCGCTCCGAACTCTTCTTCGTAGATCCGCTCAAACTGATCACCCGCCTCGAAGTTCATCCACAGGTTTCCCTGAAGCGACGCATTCAGGTTCATTCCGACCAATGCATACTGCGTTCTTCCGTTGAAATCGAAAGTATAGCGAGCGAATTGATTCCAATTAAGACGTATGATCGCTGACTTCGGATTCGATTTAGTGCTGAAACGATTCGCGAAGAACGCCTGATTTGTATTGGTTCGCCTTGTGAATCCGGCATCCGCACGATAGTCGCTCGTGCGGCCGAATATCTCGGCGTACCACCCGTGGGTATCGGTCGTATAATCGAGGTTCCAAAAATACCCAAGTCCGTTTCCGGTTCGATACTGGACTCGATCAGTCACCGGATCGTAGAAGTTCTTTCGCGAATGCGTCCCAAGAGCCTGGAATGTCATCACGGTCTTGGGATTCAATTTAACGGTTCCATCAAAACCGGACACAAAGTTCCGATTCTGCGGGAACGTCCGAGCAGTGCTGAAAAATCCGAGATTGTTGTTCTTTCCAAAATCTCGCTTCACCCGAAGTACCGCGAACAGAGCATTTTTGTCGATAAATTCGCCAGCCGGGCAGATACCGCCGCGTGAAAGGCTGCATTCACGGAACCGCGTCCGGTCATCTTCCGAATAGTTTCCTGGCGCTTTGTCCGAGGCTGCGAGAAATCCGAATGATGTCTTGTCGATCTTACCGCTGAGCTTTGCCGCAAAATCAGGATCGACTATCTGCCGCGAATAGAAAGGCCGCAGCGGCGAGTCAAATATCTCTTTGCCTTCAAGAAAGAAAGGCCGCTTCTCATCGAAAAATATCGGAAAGCGCTGATTCGCGGTGACGACAGGAGCATCTGCCTCGATCTCGGCGAAGTCAGGATTGACAGCTGCGTCGAGCGTTACATTTGGTGAAAGCGTGTATTTCAGCGTAACGCCGATGTCCTGCTTCAGCGGCCGCTGGACGAACCGGCCATTGGCAAACTCGTTGGCTTGGACTCGTTCGCCGGTTTGGCTCAGCGTGACGCTGGGAGCGATCTCAAGTGTTCTCTCATACTTGATCTCGTCCAATCCCGACAGCTTGCCGTGCTTGACCAAAAAACCGGAGATATTTCGGTCGTCCGGAAGCCATTGATCGAATTCATCGTTGAGGCGGTCAATATTTCGAGCCGCATTGAAGCCCCACAACTTCCCTTTTCCAGCCGAATATCGGAGCGATTTGAACGGGATCTTGACCTCGACCGACCAGCCCCATTCCTCGATCACGCCCTTTGATTCCATCACGATATCGACAGTGAAATCGGCTCCCTGGCCTTCGGTGTAGATACCATCTTGCTGAATGCCGAAGGGGTTGAAGCCGAGCACATACGCACGCCGCTGATCGTTGTAGGTATCTAGCCACACACGGACATTGTCTTCGCCGAAGACGTCGTCGCGTTTTGCGACCGTCGCCCGTATCTTGTCTTTCTCGTCCCAGCACTTAAATGCAATGTAGAGATGCTTCTCGTCATACATCAGCATGACTTCGGTGGGTTTGGAGGCGGCAATATTATTTCCGGGAGATGTCTGGTAGAAGTCCTTTAATACCGTCGCACCCTTCCACGCTTCCTCGTCGGGCCTGCCGTCCACGGTAATTGCCTGCGCGATCCTCGGAACGCCTTGCGGCCTTGCTTTTTCAGGCGGCAACTCAACGCCGCCCTTTTTGGGCGTATCCTTAACGACCTCGACCAAGGCAGCCGCAGAGTTGCTGCCCGACACTTCCGGGCCAAGATCCTGGGCGTGAATTAGAGCAGAACAGAATAGAACGAAAAGAACTGGTAATACTTTTTTCATGACAACACCAGCTTCTAGAACGGCCATTCGGGTGAGTAGCTGCCGAACGAATGGCCCGCGAGCAGCTAAATTAAGCGCGACTCACCCAGGAGATAGACATTCTTTATGTCCGGATATACTTGACCTAGCCTCGGCGGCCGAACGACCAGCCTTGACTACAACGAAATTCCAGTCATAAAGGTTTCGAACGTATCCCGAAAGCGATAACGTTCTAATGGTTGTTATTTTGTATCGGTAAGCGTGCTTGAATTTCGAAACGTGACACCGCCGTCGGCGACTTTGAAATCGTATTTCGGGCCGCCCGACCCGAAACGCCACTGGCCTTCTTTTATGACGGCAGGAGCCGCGAGGTTTTCGACGGTGATCGCGTCAACGTCCGCGGTCACATCGGCATTGTACTTTTCAGGAACGGTCAGCACGAACCTCCCATCACTCGTATTTCCGCTTATGCGTGAGAAAGTGCCTTCGAGATAAACATCGCCCGAGTTCGTTTTTGAATCTAGTTCGCCGTTGAATCCGATAATGCGAACCTGTCCATCGACGGCCTGAAGCTGAAGTTTGCCCTCGACATTGCGAACGTCGATCGCCTCATCCTCGCCGCTCAATACGATGTCACCCGAAACTCCATCGAGGCGTATCTCTCCGTTCGAAATTATCTTAAGATTGGTTTTTTTCGGTACAAAAACCTCAATTCTGACGGCGTCAGAATTACCATTGAAGTAAATGTCCCGCGAGGCTCCAGCGTTGTTCGTGACGCGAAGGTCAACCGCCGATTCCGAAACATTCTCTGTAACTGTGGCAGGTGTGCGACGGCGGCCTTCGTCCATTTCCGTAAGGATATACTTCACTTCCGGACGATCCCAGCCGCGAATTCTAACCGAACTTCCTTTGGCCTCGACCGTCACTTTGGGCGTTCCTTTCACAGGAAACGAATTAGACTTTTTTTCGATGAACGTTGCCCCGCCCGACCAGTTGATCATCCGCATCTTTGAGAGAGCTTCTCTCTCTTTCTGAAGCCCCTGTTCGATGGATCGTTGGATCTTTTCCTTATCAATGACCTTGAAATTCTCAATGCTTTCTACCCTGATCTTCTCGATCTCCGGAGCAAGGCGGGCAAGTTCAGCCTGGGCAATGTTCAGCCCCGCTCCCGCCGCCCTCGCAGACTCTCTCATGGCTTCGGCGATCTCTTTGTTTATCTTGTCGTTCTTCGGCCTCCAGGATGAATCGTCCCAACTGCCATCGTCATCTTTACCTTTCTGAGGCAAAAGGTTCGTTGCGGGGTTGACCGACTTCCCGTCGTTCTTTCGGGTTATCGTCAAAGGGCCGTTCACGCTCTCAAGCTTGATCTGAACATCGCCGGTCCCGACGCGCCCGTACATGTCATAGCCAACGTATTTGCCCTTGCGAACCGGAAGGCCGAAGTCGTTCTTGATATTGCCGTTTAGCGAATCCGCCTTTAGCGTCGCGTTGGCGTCGGATGGGATGGTCAAGTTTACCTTGCCGTTCACGGTTTCGAGCGAGATCTTGCTGCCGGGTTCAAGCCGGTCAAAATCGGCGGCCACCTCACCGTTCACGGTTTCGAGATAAGCAGTGCCGCGAAGGTTCGTCGCATTAACGTTACCGTTCACGGCCGAGACCTTTGTCATGTTCACAAAGTTCGAAACTGTGACCGAGCCGTTTACGGTCTCGACGCCATCCAAAACTGCCCCACGCGGAACAGACAGCTTGAACTGGACCTCGAGCTTGCCATAATTCTTCCAGCCCTTGTCACCGCGATCCCGGCGCCAGCTATCATGGTCGGCCTCGACGCTGAACGAATCAGCACGCGAATCTACCTTGATCTGCACGTTAGCCAGTGCTTCCTTCGTTTCAGCGACCTTCGTGGCTTCAAGCCGGACCTCGTTGCGGTCCCACGCTTCCACAACGATCGAGCCATTCACGTTCGAGACGTTAACACGGCCATTCGCACTTAGCGGATAAGATTGTTCGAATTTTTCCGTCTCGTCGCTCTGAACTGAAACTACTGCCATGGGCTCTGCGACTGGCAGCGGGCAGCTTTCTGGCACGACAGGATCGCCTGACGAGATAACAAGTCCCGCAAACACTATTGAATAAAGCCAACTCATTATGAATATCTCCTTGAACCGTCCGAACTATATTCCGGGGTGTAACTATAAGCAAAACACCACCCGAAACGGCTTTATGACAACCCAACAAAATATTATTTCAAAAACTTGAACTTCGGGCCTACTCTAGCAGCGATTTGATGTTCCCGGCCTCGGAAAGGTGTGCCGTCTGACGCAAATCTGCAACCCTTGAAAGGCCTCAGCCATCCCAACAAACTCAAACCGCCCCGCTAGCCGCCGAATTTACATATTCAGCCTAATTTGTTAGCTTATAGGGTTTAGTGATTTCGGTTTTTGGAGAACGCGATGAAATTAAAACAAACGCATCTGCACATATTGTCTGACGCCAAAGATCTTTCGGCCAAGGCAAAGACCGGCGTTTCTCTCCACTGCCACACAGAACATTCGAAGGAAATGCTCGATTTTGTGCCGCATTACGCTGCCAAATTGCCAATCATTAACTACTTTTGGGCAAAAGAGCGAGTTAGGTTTCAAGAACGCGAAGGCAGGGAGATCGACTTTTCAACCGCGTTTTGGTCGCCTCCAATGTCAGGACAGAGGGTTTACGATATTGAGAAAGATCAGATGATCAAGGCCGGGCTCGAGCCGATAGTTTCGGTTACCGATCACGACAGCATCGACGCTTGTCTCGAAGTTAATTCAAAGGAGGCGAACCCGCGGGCACCTATTTCGCTCGAGTGGACGGTTCCCTTCGATTACGGATATTTTCACGTTGGCGTCCACAATCTTCCAAAGGACCGTGCAGCAGATCTGACCAAGACGCTTCTGGAATATACTTTTGGCGAGAATCCGACAGACGAAAAGCTGACCGACATGTTCGCGATGCTAAACGAGCTCCCCGGGGTGCTGGTGATCTTGAATCATCCGATCTGGGATATCGAATTAGCCGGAGCGGAACGCCACGAAGCGTTGTTGAAAGAGTTCGTCAAGCGCCACGGGCGGTGGATACACGCCTTTGAGGTCAACGGCTTTCGCTCGTGGTCCGAGAATAAGCGGGTCATCGAAATGGCCGAGACACTCGGGATGCCTCTGTCGACAGGCGGCGACCGCCACGGCTGTAAGCCGAACACGGTTATAAATCTGACCAACGCTGACACGTTTGAAGAATTTGCTCACGAGATCCGGGTAGATAAGCGAAGCCAGGTCGTGCTGATGCCCGAATACGAGCATCCGCTTCACTGGCGACAATTGCAATCCTTTTCAGAGATCCTGAGACACTATCCTGACTTTAACGAAGGACGTCGGCAGTGGTTCGAAAGGGTTCATTTTGACCTTGGTAATGGTAAGGGCCTGTTGCCGTTGAGTGGTCATGGCTGGGTTCGCGGCGGGCCGGCCTGGCTTAGGGCTGCGGTTTGGACACTCGGATTTTTCGGTGGCCCGGCAATGCGGCCGGCATTTAGGCTTGCACGTAAAAAGAAGGATCGCGTCCCTTCTGACCTTTCAAGTACCCGATTCGAGGCCTTTGATGACGGCGAAATACAGTCGCAGATATCGTCGGATACTGTTTCACAGACTTGAGGCCACCAACATCGCGGTCTTTTTCAAGTTGATCAATTTCCATGCGGCGGGCTTGTGCCCGTCGCTTCTGATTTTTTGAGCTTTTGTGGAGAACCAGTTAAGAATCGCCTTTTTCCCCGACTCATACCTTGAGGTCAACGGGGCGGCAATGACAAGTCAGCGGCTCGTAGCCTTTGCCAAACGCAAAGACTACCCATATCTCTGCATTCACGCAGCGAAGAGATCGGAAGCATGGCAGGATGGCAGCGTTTCTTATATGACGCTAAAGCGTTCGCCATTTTCATTCTCGCTCGATGAGGACTTGGCATACGACCCGCTCTTTCAGCGATACTCCGGCAAGATCGACCGGCAATTGTGCGAATTTAAGCCAGACGTAATTCACATCACGGGCCTCAACGACATTAGCATCGTCGGTGCTTATCTCGGCTGGAAACATCAGATTCCGATCCTGGGTTCGTGGCACACGAATATTCACGAATTCGCAGCCCACCGACTGGCTAAAGTGCTCCGCTTTCTTCCGGCGTCGACCGTAAAGGGCATAACCGGATTTGCGGAACGAAAGATCATGGACGGCTCGATCTTGTATTACAAAATGCCGAAGGTCGTGCTCGCCCCAAACCAGGAGTTGGTCGACGCTCTCGGCTCAGGCACGCACCGTCGAGCTCAAATAATGAGCCGCGGCGTTGATACGGAACTCTTCTCACCGGAACATAGGACAGTAAGTGACGATGTTTTCAGGATCGGCTTTGTCGGCCGGCTGCGGGCGGAAAAGAACGTCCGAATGCTGGCGGATCTAGAAGGCGAATTGATAAAGCGTGGGAAGACGAATTTTAAATTTCTGGTCGTTGGCGAAGGCAGTGAGCGCGGATTTATTGAAGAAAATATGAAGCACGCCGAACTGACCGGGTTTTTAGATGGAAAAGATCTGTCCGAAGCCTACGCGAACATGGACATATTTGTGTTCCCGTCAAAGACGGATGCATTCGGAAATGTGACGCAGGAAGCATTTGCCTCGGGCGTGCCCGCTATAGTTACTGACCTCGGCGGCCCGAAGTTCCTGATCGATCCCGGCAAAACCGGGTTCGTCGCCAAGGACGTGAATGACTTTGTCGAGTATACTGTCCAGTTGATGGATGATCGGGAAAAACTTGCTGAGATGAAAAAACACGCACGCGCGAACGCGATGTCAAAATCGTGGGACGCGGTCTTTGAGTCCGTTTATGACGGTTACCGCCTCGCCTATGAATTGGGCCAGAAGGATCCGAGACGAGAACGATGACGAGATCCGAGGACATACACCGCTCCGTGACCGAGGCCGACGACCTTGAGGACATTCACGAAAAAGAGATCCCGCTTGCCGAGGTCTTTCGGAGCCTTGCCTCGCATCCACTTCAAGTGATCACGCGTTGGAATTGGAAAGCCGCCTTTCTGGGTGCGATCCTCCGGGCCTCTTTCTATTTCACGGTCTATCAAGCGGCGAAGGAGAACATCAAGGCGGCGATGACCGCCGCGGCCGTAGAACTCACTTTCCGCTTCTTAACGTCAGGAATCTCTGGCTCGATAGTGCAGTCGTTTCGACGGGCGACCCCAGCTTGGATCGCGACACTCATCGTTACCATCTCACTTCCGATCTTCAGCCATTCGATCGAATATGTAACGCACTACATCCAGGATGTTTATTTTGCCGGAGTCTTGCCGGCGTCCCAGAACAATGGCCGCCAGTGGGCATTCGCCTTCTCGGTTCTATTCTCTGCTCTTTCGGCAATGTTCAATCTCTTCGCGATGCGTCACGGTGTACTTTTGGTCGGAGCCGGCAAAGAAACAAAATCGCTCTGGTCGGACTTCAAAAAGATCCCGGCACTTGTACTCGAATTTGTGACCTATCTGCCGCTTCTCATCATCAAGTTTATCGGCGAGGGTAAACTCGCTCACGCTGCCGGCATCCTCGTCGCATTTGGCTTAACGGTTGGCTCCCTGCTGGGCATCTTTCGCGGAAAGTGGTCTTGGGCTTGGAATACAGCCATAGGGGCCTTTGTGGTCCTGTTTGTCTGGACCATCATTGTCGCGATCGGAGTTCGCGTCTTGAATATCTCGACAAAGGACACGGTTGCCGAGCCAGCCGAATCATCAAATGCCGGCGCAGAATAATCCGATAAAGTCCGTTCACCTCACGAATTATTACCATAAGAACTCGGGCGGTATAAGCACGAGTTTCAACAATCTTCTCGCCGCCGCCGAACGCCACGAGCGTTATGTTCGACTCATCGTTCCCGGCGAAGCCGAAGCCGTTGAGGAGATCAACCCCTTCGCCAAGATCTATTACGTCCCTGCAAAATACTCGCCCGTCTTCGATAAACGCTATCGGATAATGATGCCGTGGCAGTATATGCAAGGCGGTTCGATCATCCGAAAGATATTGCTTGAGGAAATGCCGGACATGATCGAGGTGACGGACAAATACACCCTCAGCATGATCGGCGTGATGGTCCGCATTAATAAATTTCGTCAGATCGGCCGTCCGATGCTCGTCCATTTTTCATGCGAGAGAATGGACGACAACATTGGCTCTTTCTTGAGCGGTGGAAATATCGGCAAGTGGTTCGCCCGCCGCGTAATTGGAAATTACACGATACCCAGCTTCGATTATCACATCGCTAATTCGACCTACACGGCAGAAGAATTTTTCGATTCCGTTTCACCAGACATCAATTTAAAGCGAAGCAATTCCTTTCTAAACTGGTGCTGGCGGGCGATAAAGGCTCCACGAGTTCCGGTGGATGAGCGGATCTTCGTTTGCCCACGCGGAGTCGATTCTGTTCTCTTCACGCCCGATCGGATGTCCGATGACGTTCGCCGCGAAATGCTCGCCCGCACCGGCATACCCGAGGACGCGATCATCTTGCTTTACGCCGGACGCATCTCACCCGAAAAGAACATCGGGCTGCTCGCCGACCTGATGAAGGTTCTCGCCAACGATAAGGATCAAGATTATCGTCTGATCGTCGCCGGGGCCGGGCCGCAAAGTGAATGGCTAAAGGAAGAAACTGATAAATTCTCGCCGGGCAAGGTGTTTCAACTCGGGCATCTCGACAAGGAAACGCTTGCGAACTACTACGCCAATGCGGACGTTTTCGTGCACCCAAATCCGAAAGAACCGTTTGGGATTGCTCCGCTCGAAGCAATGGCGTCGGGTGTTCCGACCGTTGCTCCGAATGCCGGCGGCATTCTTTCGTATGCCACAAACGAAAACGCGTGGCTGGTCGAGCCGAACGGCGAAGCTTTTGCCAACGCCATACGCGAGGTCGTCACAAACGATCAGCTTCGCAAGAGTAAGGTCGCCAAAGCCCTCGAGACTGCACGCTCAAATACACGCGAGGCATCGACCGACTGGCTTTTCGCTACCTATGACAAGATCTACGCTGATTTTCAGAACCGACGCGATCTGTTTACCGACCGTGAAAAGGCAAAGGAATTCGATTTCGTTACTGAACTGTTAACCGAGACGCCTTCAAGCAAGTCTTAGATCGCCGGGCTGGGTATGATCGACATACAGGTCCTCATCCCTGCGGTCAGGTGTTGCTTGCGATAGAATATATTCAATGCTCGAGCTCGTATTTGCGAATTTAAAGGTCCGGCCATTCCGAACGCTGATAAGCGTGATCGGCGTGGCTCTCGGTGTCGTGCTTGTAGTTCTATTCACAGGCCTTGCCCGTGGAATGACCAACGAGATGGCGAAGCGTGCCGCAAACTGGAAGGCTGAGATCATTTTTACACGAGCCGGTGGAATGGACCTGACGAGTTCGACATTGAATGTCAGCACGGCTTATGTCGAGCGCCTCAACCAGATAGAGGGTGTTCAGTCGACGGTTCCCGTGGGCCGATACATCACACCTACGACC
Organism: Acidobacteriota bacterium; assembly: GCA_031398645.1. Classification (GTDB taxonomy): domain Bacteria; phylum Acidobacteriota; class Blastocatellia; order Pyrinomonadales; family Pyrinomonadaceae; genus OLB17. Next base: position 139 of record JANNNS010000166.1, on the reverse strand, counting down.
AAAGGCCGCTTCGGCATCCAGCAGCTTGAGGGCGTCGATTGGGAACCTTTTTCTGCAATGAACGGCATCAGCCTTGTCGAAGGCCGCGGGCCGCAGGCACACGACGAGGTCATCATGGACCAGCGTCAGATGATCGACG
>JANNNS010000159.1:0-29192 GCA_031398645.1 Acidobacteriota bacterium | reverse complement strand
TGCAAAACTGTCGAGAGTTGTTTCGAGCTGCTTTGCCACGTTTTATCAGGCCGCCGAGATCGTGCGCTCGAATGGAATATCGTCAAAGTGCGTCATTCGTTTGAAATCGGCGAAGCGTTGGTTGATCTCAGGATAATCTAGAGCATCGACGCGTTCGGTACCGAATTTTTCAACGTTGAACGAGGCCATGACCGAACCATAGACCATTGCCCGCCGCAGTGTGTCGTCAGTTATCTCATGCTGGGCGGCCAGATATCCCATAAACCCGCCGGCAAACGTGTCGCCGGCCCCGGTCGGGTCAAAGACGCTCTCAAGCGGGTATGCCGGCGTGGCGAAATAAGCGTCTTTGGTGAATAAGGTCGCGCCGTACTCGCCCCGCTTGATCACTACTGCTTTCAGGCCGAGATCGAGGATAGACTTCGCGGCCTTGTAGATGCTCGGTTCGTCAGTAAGCTGGCGGGCTTCGGCGTCGTTGATGATTATGCAGTCAACGACCTTGATCGTCTCGATCACCGCTTCCTTCATTGACGAGATCCAGAAATTCATCGTGTCCATCGCGACAAACTGTGCGTTTGAACACTGCTCGCGGACGCCTTTTTGAAGCATCGGCAGAATGTTGGCCAGAAATAAGAGTTTGGCGTTCTTCGAATTCTCGGAAAGCTTTGGGTCGAACGTCTCGAACACATTTAACTGCGTGTCCAGCGTGTGCGCCGTGTTCATGTCGTAATCGTAACGGCCGCTCCAGAAGAAGGTCTTGCCGTCCTTCACAACCTCGACGTCGTCCGTGTTGATGTGATGCCGCTTGAAAACATCCCACTCAGCGTCCGTGAAATCGCCGCCAACTACGCCGACCGCGTTCACCTGCGTAAAGAAACTTGCCGACAACCCGAAGTGCGTTGCCGCACCTCCCAAAACCTTATCGCGTTTCCCGAACGGCGTCTCGAGCGCATCGAACGCTACTGAACCTACAACTGTTAATGACATCTAAAAGAATGCTCCGGATAAATGGAATTTTAAAGCAAACCCTTATTTTACACGTCAGGACTGCTTTTTGCGATTCGCAATGCCTCGATTTCGCCTTCCAGTTCTCGAATTCGCTTTCTGAGTGGTTCGGTCCCGGCTTCAATCTCGGGCAGAGTAAAACGCGGTGTTATGTGTTGCGGACAGTTCCAGTCATATGCCTCGACGTGCAGGATCATCGCTCTTTCAACCTTTGCCTGATAATCAGGGACGGTCAGCGTTTCGACAAGGGCCGGGCCGTCCGCCAGGTCGACCACCTCAACTTCGGCAAAGACCTTTAGCCGCGTCTGATTCGGATAATCCATTAGGATCAGTGCTGCCTTGTTGTTCACACTCAGATTGCCTACCGAGATGTATTGCAGGTTTCCGCGAAAATCCGCATAGCCGAGCGTATGTTCGTCCAGAGTTTTGAGAAACCCTTTCGGGCCGCCGCGGAATTGAACGTAGGGATGCCCATTCTCATTAACGGTCGCCATGTAGAAACTGTCCCGTTCATGAATGAACGCAGCCTCTCGGCTGGTCAGCTCGACGAGCCTTTCGGCATTAGCGAGCCGTTCGTTCGCCCGCCGGGTGCCGTAATGCTCTTGCGCTCTTTTTACACTCTCGGTAAATGCGATCTCGGCAAATGGATTTGGCATTCGTTTTAAGCCTCGGGCGACTAGCTTACACGCCACGGCGGATCTTTGCGATTAGCGCCAGCATGAAAAAGGCAGATCTTGTTGCCGTTCGGATCCTTCAGGTAGGCCTCACGCCAGAGCCAGTCGCGGTCGGTTGGGTCTTGTTCAAAGGCAAGGCCAAGCGATTTGAGGCGTTCAACCTCGGCGTCAAGATCGCTGCATTCGAAGTAAAGGACAATGTTCCCAAGAGTTGGGTTGCCGAGGGATGGAGTCTCCGTCTCATCTCCATCGGAGCTTTCATGAACGGAGAGCGTGGCGTCGCCATCGGGACACTCGAGCCGCGCATAGCGTGGAAGCGAGTCAACTATCAGGTTAAGGCCAAGATCCTTGAAAAACTCGACCGTCTCGACCGGCCTGTCAGAGTAGATCGTGACCTGGTTGAGATTCATTGAGTAGACAAAGCGGCCGCTTTCAGTTCGGTGATGACCTTCTCAGCGTCGCCTTTGAATTGGCTCTGCGGATTCTTTTCGATCAAAAGGGACAAATAGGCCACCGCGTCCTCCCGAAGCTTTTCAGGAGCGAACTTCTTTTCCTTGTCGGATTTCAAATTCACCTTCTGCTTCCCCTTATTCTGTGACAAGTAATAGCTGCTCATCCCGGCAAGATAAAGGAATTCCTCGATATTCGAGAACTCAGGATAAGCGGCGTAGGTCTCCTCGAACCGGAGCAACACGCCCTTATACGCCTTTTTTAGACGGTAAGCCTGTCGTGCAACGTCAAGATTATGCTTAGCGTCTGCCTCTAGAATGGGGTCGACCGCGGGATTAACATTTCGTTGAGCAAACGCAGAACCGTCGAAAATCAAAACTGCGAAGATCGTGAAGGAAAATGTAAGCAGAACTTTTCTCATATCAATCAACAGATGATGGCAGGCCGCAATAGGTTTTCCGGTCATGCCGCCGGTGCGTACTTTCCTATGATAGCCTCAAGTTTCTTCGCCGTTGCAGCCGGCCAGTGATCGGGTGAGGTGAAAATGGCGTTTTTGATCGCGTCTCGGTACTGGTTGGGCGATTCCTTGGCCTCTACTTTCTTGACCGCATCCTTTAGTATGAGCTGTGCGTTGCGGACGTTCTTGTTCAGGTATTCGATGACCATGTCGACGGTTACGTCGTCGTGGCCTTCGTACCAGCAGTCGTAGTCGGTGACGAGGGCTAGGGTGGCGTAGGCGATCTCGGCTTCGCGGGCAAGTTTGGCTTCCTGCAGGTTGGTCATCCCGATGATGTCCATACCCCACTGGCGATAGACGTTTGACTCCGCCTTGGTCGAGAATGCTGGGCCTTCCATGCAGACGTACGTGCCGCCGCGATGGGTTTTGACTCCGACCTCTTTGCATGAGGCTTCAAGGATGTCGCCGAGTTCGCTGCAAACCGGATGTGCGAACGTTACGTGCCCGACGATGCCGTCACCAAAGAACGTAGATTCTTTTGCTCTCGCGCGCGTCCGATCAAAGAACTGGTCCGGGATCACCATATCAGTCGGAGCATATTGCTCCTGCAAACTGCCCACAGCGGAAACCGAAAGAATGTACTCCACGCCAATCAGTTTCATCGCGTAGATGTTCGCCCGATAAGGCACTTCGGTAGGCAAAAACTTGTGCCCGCGAGCGTGACGCGGCAGAAACGCTACGGTCACGCCTTCCAGCTCACCGATGATAAACGCGTCCGAAGGATCGCCAAACGGCGTCTCAACCCTTTGCTCCCTAACATTCTGAAGCTCGGGCATCTGATAGAGCCCGGAGCCGCCGATTATTCCTATTTGAACTTGTTCCATTAACACTTACTTTTATGCAAAAACCAGCCGTCCCTTAGGTTCGGGAATGTTCCGTCCTATCTCTTGAGCAGTTTCGATCCATTCAGCAATAATGATCTCAGCGTTCGCAAGCGCCTCCTGATAACTTGAGCCATCAGCCATGCAGCCAGGAAGTTCAGGAACCTCTGCGATGAAAGCATCATCCTCTTTGCTCCAGTAAATAATGATCTCGTACTTAGTCATCCTTTGCTCCTAATCGGTATTTGAGGATTATATTACGAATCTGTTTAACCTGATAGGCCTTTGCCTTGCTCGTCTTCGGCTGGATGTTGATGATCTCCTCTACGCTCGACGAACTAAATATGTGATGACTGCCCTTTACCCGCTCGTTAAAACCAAGCGCACTCAATAAACGCAGAAGGTCTGCGAAATCGATGTTCGCGTCTGAATAGCCGAGCAGAATCTTTTCGAAGCTTCTCCAAGCGAGCCATAACTAAGACCGAATAAATTAGAGGGACGATCCGCAAAAATCGCCCCTCTTTTGAAAGCCATCCAGACAGCCGCTTATTTCTTCTTCGGTTCTGCCTTCGGAGCAGCCTTTGTAGCCGTGTTCGATGCATTTGCCGAACGGTTAGCTGCCGGAGCGTCACCCGGTGGCGGCGGTTCGATCTCGCCTTCCGGATTCATCGGAGGCATCTGGTTCTGCTGCTGCTGTTTCTTCATCATTTCCTGGATCTGCTCTTCTGAGACCTTAGGAACTTCGAAGTCTTCGGGGACCGAGATATTGTTTGCCTTGATCACTTCATCGAGAACAGCCTTTTCCTTTTCGGATTCCAGCTTGTTCTTAACATAAGCCTTGACCGGCATTTCGCGGCCTTCGGGATCAGCCGGATCCTTATAGCTGGTCGAGAATAGGATGTGCCGCGCGTCGTAAGTTTCGGTCGGCTGGCCGGCAGCGTCCTTGCCTTCGCCCTTACGTTCGAGCTTGATGATGTGATAGCCGAAATCAGATTCGACGAGGTTCGGAGCAACCTGGCCGGGTTCGAGAGCAAGTGCAGCCTCTTCAAACGGCTTCACCATACGGCCCTTGGTTATGTCCTTGTAAATTCCGCCCTGGCCTTCGCCCTTGGCGTCTTTGTTACCCGGATCTTCGCTGAACTCATTCGCCAGCTTGGCGAAATCTTCTCCAGCCTTGGCACGAGCCAGAACCTCTTCAGCCTTTGCCCTTTTGTCGCCGCTGCTAAGCTCAGGATGGTCCGCAATGTACTTTGCAACTTCCTCATCCGTTACCTTGACCTTTTCCGCCAATTTTTCGGAATAAAGGCGGGCGAGAAACTGTGCCTGCTGCAATTTGATCTGAAGGTTTACCTTCTCAACGAACTCCTTCGGCAATCCACCCGAGGCAGCCTTGTCGTTAAATTCCTTCTCGTAGATCTCGATCTTGGCAAAAAAGTCGCGTGCCTGCGTCCGCTCTTCTTCGCTGATCTCGCGGTCTTTCATGGCCGGATTACCTGCCTTCATGATCGCCAGTTTTGAATCGAGGAACTTCTGAAAGGCGATCTCGCGATCCTCTTCACCCATTCCGACCTTGTCCTTAAGCGAGGCGAAAAAGCCCTTCTCAGCCGGTTGGCCCTGGCCCCAATAGGCGTTGACCTGATCTTCCGAGATAAAACCGAACGGCGGCATCGGGCCCTTGTCCTGATTGATCTCTTTGTCGTAATTGACCGCCGCCACTTCTGCCCGGATGTTATCCAGTTCCTGGCGATTGTTGGGTTCGTTAGCGAGGCCGTCCTTCTGTGCCTGGCTGGCGAATGCAAGAAGCTGCTTCAGATTGTCCAGCTGCTGCTTCTTCATTTCCGGGTCCTGTTCAAACCGCTTCAGCGCCATCGGGTTCTGCTTGGCCAGATCACCGAGCAAAAGCTCGATCTCTTCCTTGCTGATGCTGTTAAATGAAGCCGCCGAAACGTGGCCGCCTCCGACCTTGTTCTTCCAAACGACCAGCCCGCCGCCAATGGCAACGATCACCACCAACAGGACTATCCCTTTCATTAAGTTACTCAATTTCTATTTCCTCGCTTACAAAAATATTGCTTAAAAAGTCTTCTATTGCGGTTCCTGCCCAAATGCCAAACGGGTATAATAGCACGCCTTTTGCGGATTCGCTAACAAAAACAGGTCAGGACTGCTGGACAAGCTCAAGCAGAACGCCGTTTGACGAACTTGGGTGAACGAATGCCACCAGGCAGCCCTCGGCTCCGATCCTGGGTGTCTCATCAATTAAACGCATGCCCTGAGCCTTCAGTTTCGCGAGCGAGGCTTCGATATCGTCGACCTCGACCGCAATATGATGTATCCCGCCGCCACGTTTTTCGAGAAACTTGCTGATCGGCGAGTCATCGCTGGTCGGTTCCAGCAGCTCGATGCGGCTTTCCCCGATCGGAAGCATCGCGACCCTGACCTTCTGGTCCTCGACGACTTCCGTATGAACGTTTTCAAGGCCAAGAGCGTCGCCCCAAAACTTAAGGGCTTCGTCGATGCCTTTGGTAGCGATGCCAAGATGATTGATCTTCATACGCCTCTATTTCATCATTTCTTCAACGGCCGAATATGGATCCTTTGATTTGGACGCGATAGCAACAGCCATTTCTTCCAGCTTTTCACTCGTGCCGTTCCGGTCTAAAAGATCTCTCAAAAGCCGTTCTCGCAACAATTCCAACAATCGCCATTTCGCGATCGCCTGTTTACGCGACATCCCCGCGTCGCCCTCCCTTTGAAAATCACCGTAGCTTTCGATGGCAGCAGCGAGGTCTTCGATGCCCTTGTTTTCGGTGGCGACGGTCTTGACGATCGGCGGCTGCCACATATCAGGCCGGTGTGCCAGCGACAGGAGAGCGTCAAGTTCTTTCTGAGTGCGAAGAACTCCCTCGCGGTCGGCCTTATTAATGACAAAAACATCGCCGATCTCCATTATGCCGGCCTTGATCGCCTGAATATCGTCACCCATGCCCGGCACCAGAACGACCACCGAAACATCCGCGGTCTTGACTATCTCAACCTCGTCCTGCCCGACGCCGACAGTCTCAACGATAACAATGTCGAACCCGGCAGCGTCCAGGATCGCGACCGCATCGACCGTCGCCCGAGACAGCCCCCCGAGATTGCCGCGAGTAGCCATCGACCGGATAAACACATTCTTATCAAGCCCAAGCGTGGCCATCCGAATCCGATCACCCAGGATGGCACCGCCCGAAAAAGGGCTTGACGGATCGACACACACGATACCAACGCGCTTGCCGGAATCTTTGTAATGGATAGCGAGCTTGTCGACAAGAGATGACTTTCCTGCACCCGGAGAACCTGTGATACCGATGATCAATGCCCTCCCCGTCTTTGGAAATACGGCCTTCATTAACTCGGCTGCGTCAGGAGAGTAATTCTCGACGCGAGTAATTGCCCGGCCAATCGTTCGGGGATCGCCGCTGAAGAGCTTATCGATAAATTCCGCGTCCGCCATAAGCTACTTATCTTGTGGAATAGACTGTGGGATAGAAACCCAGATCACGAAGTTCTCTTCCAGTCCAAAAGTAGAACCTCATTCCTTGAAGATCCCCGTTTTTATACTCGTTCAGTCCAAATAGCCGGCACGGCAAAAAAGAACCAGCGCTAAGGGCATTACGACAAAATCTCGCAACGAGTAATGTTCTCACTTTTTATCGCTAAACCAAAAAACGAGCCGTTAAGCTCGCCTTATGGTCGTTTTATTCCAAGGTCGTCGCAGATCTTCTTTACTAGATTTTCCTTGACCTCGCGATGTCTGGGAACCGTGGTCATTTTGCCGTTTCGAATGTTCTTTATAGACAGAATGACCGCCGCCCTCCCACAGAAAAAGACAATCGTTGCTTTCGAGAAGTCGTAACAGATCCTTTCACTTCGTCTCAAGCGGCTTCCAAGATCAGAGACTCCTTGATCGTCCTCGAGCATTCTAAAGCATATTACATCTGCCCTTCATCGGCCGACGGGCCGTACAATGACGGCACCGGAATGTCATTTAGCCGCAGGTAAACTGAAAGCTGTCCGCGATGATGGACGATGTGGTTCATGACGAAAGAACGCATGACGGCGACCTTGGGCATCGTGAAATAGACCGTTTCGCCGTTTCGCATTGTCCAATTTTCCATGAACACTTCATCAGGCGTGTTTCTGAGGACGTCGATCGCCTCGGCAACATTTTTGTCAAGAAATTCAACCAACTCTCCGGTAGTTGCAGGCTCGATCGGCTTGTAATCGAACTTTGCGAAATCAAGTTCGGCGTGCTGAAGCGTCACAGCGGTCCAGCTAAACATTTCCGCAATGTGGACCGCAAGCCTCCCAAAGGCCATCGACTTTTCGTGCGGTTTCCAATCAAATTTCTCCGCGGGTATGCGTTCAAGGCAGGTTCTGGCCACGGCCGCCTCCTGCTCCATTTCCGCGATCAATGCCGATGCCAGGTTGTTTGAACTCGCTGCTGCAGTTGAAGTCATATCGTTATCTCCTTAGTGATTTTTATCCAGGCCAGCGATAATAGCGCAATCGTTTCACGGATGCAACGTGAAACAGACAGATGAGGGCGAAGTTGATCAGGCCTTCAGCAAACTTTTCGCGATGACCAAGCGCTGGATCTCCGTCGTTCCTTCGCCGATGGTGCAAAGCTTGGAATCGCGCCAGTATTTTTCAGCCGGATAATCCTTCGTGTAACCATAGCCGCCGTGGATCTGCACCGATTCTTCCGCAACGCGAACAGCGGTTTCTGAGGCAAAAAGTTTCGCCATCGCTGATTTTTGCGTCACCGGCTTATCAGCGTCTTTCATCGCCGCAGCCTGCAGTGTAAGCAGGCGGGCACACTCGATCTGGGTCGCCATATCGGCCAGTTTGAATTGAATCGCCTGGAATTCTGAAATGGGCTTGCCGAACTGCTGCCGTTCTTTCGCGTACTTGACGGCTGCCTCGTACGCTCCTTGTGCGATTCCGACCGAAAGAGCAGCGATCGAGATGCGTCCGCCGTCCAGCACCTTCATCGCCTGCATAAATCCCTCGCCTTCATTGCCCAAGCGGTTCTCGTCGGGCACGTAGCAGTCTTCGAAGACAACCGAGGCGGTCTCCGAGGCTCGCATGCCTAGCTTGTTTTCCTTCTTGTCAGAGCGAAACCCTTCCATTGACTTGTCGAAGATGAAAGCGGAGATCCCGCGATTTCCTTTTTCTTTGTCGGTAACCGCCACCGCGACAAGCGTTTCGCATGTGATCGCGTGCGTGATGAAGTTTTTTGAGCCGTTCACCTTCCACCCGCCGTTCGATCGGACAGCATTCGTGCGCGTGCCGGACGCATCGGACCCAGCCTGAGATTCCGTCAAACCCCATGCGCCGAATGATTCGCCTGTGACCAGCGGCACGAGATATTTTTGCTTTTGCTCTTCGCTGCCGAACATATAGATATGATTTGAGCAAAGCGAATTATGCGCCGCGACCGACAGGCCGACAGACCCGCACACGCGGCCGATCTCTTCAATGATCGTTGCGTATTCGACGTAGCCCATACCCGCACCGCCGTACTCTTCGGGGAAAAGGACGCCGAGCAATCCGAGCTCGGCAAGCTTTGGCCGCAGTTCCACCGGGAAATGCTGCGACTCGTCCCATTCCATTACGTTCGGCAAGATCTCGCTCTCGGCGAATTCGCGAACACTGTATTTGATCTGTAGTTGTTCTTCGTTTAGTTCAAAATTCATAGCTATAACAAAGAGTTATCGTATCATAACGGACGACGGGCTTTCAATAGTTTGGTAATGGAAGAGGCCTGGAATGCGAGCAGTTTCGGACTACGCGTCGAAAGCATCAAAGTCGACTGCCCAAAGCACAAGATCGCGCACATCGCGCACATTTTGTACACTCTGTGCTCCGATTCGGCCTCGATTTTTGCAGAATTTTGGAATCGATGGGGGAACGCCGGCGATCTTCGCCCCCTCCATTCATCACAGATCGCAGTTCCGGCCAACCATTCGTCACAAATTTCCGAAGATAGTGTGACAGACCGTTAGCTCAGCGTGACAGGACGTTCAATAAAAATTGAGAACAATTAATGGCAGATTGAGGACACCTAAGTCCATTTTCCTGCATCATTTAGGTGTTCGAATGAACATTTAGATTTTTTATAAGGAAGTAGATTTATGGCCACACACAATAACCCGAACGACGCATTCATAGCACGCTCGATGTGGCGGCAGGCTTCAACGCCGCGTATCAGCATTCTTAAACAACTGGCGGTAAAACTGGTCTCTGAAGTTGAGAGCCTGAACGAAAAGGAGCGTTTCGATTTCGAGGCAGGTTTCAAGCTCGATGAAGAAATGCAGAAATTTGAAATAGACATGATCCGCCACGCACTTTACCTGACAAACGGCCATCAATCGTTTGCGGCAAAGCTGCTGGGCATCAAGAAGACAACTCTCCACGCAAAACTGAAGCGATTCTCGATCGACCGTAAAATGCAGATGTCACTCGATAGATAAGGAGCGATGAACTATGTCATTACAAATACGAAGTCGCCCCGACTATGATCCCGCCGTAAAGCTGCGGCCGATAATAAGTCAATATTTAAGGGATGTCGACGAACTTGATGACCCGGAAATGATTGAGGGCGAGAACGACCTCCCGATCAGTTCGCTGCCCATTTTAGCCACAGCAAACGACGCACGCGAAGTCGTTCGATTTCTAAAGAAGCGGCCGAATGGCGTAACTGTCGTCGAGGCAATGAACGCCGAACCAAAACGCATCTTCGACGCCCGAAAGGTCGCGGCATATGAGTTTTGGGGGATCATTCAACGCCTGAACGACCGGATGACATTGACCGCACTCGGTCAGGAGCTTGCCGAGGCTCTCGGTCCCGAGACGCGTATGCACCGCGACATTCTACATCGCGTTCCCGCGTACAGCCTCGCCCTGAGGAACATCTATGACGAAGGGCTCGATATTGCGACGCATATCGATGTGCTTCGCTATTGGTCTGAGCTGAACTCGATCTCGCCGTCAGAATATCGCGACGCTCAGGACCTTGAAGCGGCAGTTGTGTGCTTCTTCAGTCTCTGCCACGCGGCCGAACTGGGAACGTCAACTGTTGGAAAACGCGGCCAGCCCGCAAGGCTTCGGGTGGAAATGGAGCAGGTTGCCGAGTTCCTTTCCGAATCGTTCGTAGCCGAACGCGCTCCCAATCCGGTAAGGCCCAGGCGTGAGACGCTTCAGGTTGTTCGGGCGCCGGCGGGTAGCTCGATCAGGCAGGTGCTCGTGTCAACAAGCGGGCCTCGCGAAGACGTCGAGCATCTCAATTCCCTGCTCGGCCTTGCTGGCTTTGAAAGCTGTACTGTGGACTTTGCCGACTTTGAGAACGGCCTTCTGCCAAGCTCGGAACTATCGGAGATGCAGCAGTGTCAGGCCGGCATCTTTGTTATAAATCCCCGCGACTGCATCAAGCAGAAGGATGGGACGCACTCGCTTCGTCATGAATGGATAACAAAAATAAGCGTCGCCGCAGCCCTGTTTGACTGGCGCATCCTGCTGTTTTGGAACGGCGAACTTCCACCGCCCGAAGAGCTTTCCGCAAGCGGGTTGCGGATCATCTCTAGCGAGGACCTCGACTGGGAAGCAAGCGTCGAACTCGTAAGCCAGATCAAAGAACTCGCCTGACCCACACCACCTAATCCCTTGCCGAAGGCCGTCAGTGATGACGGCCTTTTCTTGTCAGCCGAGGACAAAAGAGGCCTTCTAAAAAGTCTAGTGCTGGATTTTCTGGAATTGCCTCAACGAAAGACACGAAGCAGATCAAAAGAGCTGGAAAATAAAAGAGGCTGCCTTTTCAGACAGCCTCAAGATCCACCTTTTTCGTATCCGCTTAGAATTCGAATCGGGCTGCGAACTGGAGTGTTCGCGCGGCAGATGTACCGGTGATCTGTCCGAACGTGGTCGCGGTTATCAACTGGACCTGTCCGGCAGCCGACGGTTGGAAGTTCACATTGTTTAGAAGGTTAAACGCTTCTGCACGAAGCTGAAGACGCGTCGATTCAGTAAATCGAATGTTCTTTAGCAGAGCCATATCGAGATTAAAGAATTTCGGCGAGTTAAAGACCGCACGCGGAGTGTTGCCAGTCTGTCCCGGTGCGGGATTGAAGAATACCTGTCCCGCGAATGGAGTAGAACCAAAACCCTCAGAAGCGCGGCCGGTCGTATTCAGTATCGCAGGGTTGATGAAGTAGATACTGCTGGGACCTGGCCCGGCGCCGTCGAGATCAGTCTCGAAAATGCCGCCGAGTGCAGCTATCTCCGCACCGGTCAGGTTGGTGACAGCAGTCTGCCTTCCTGATCTACCCGTTCGATTGACGGTTCCGCGGTTATCGATAATGGTAACCGGGCTGCCCGACGTCCATTGAACGATGCTCGACACTTCCCATCCGCCGAACAACCTGTCAGCGAGCCCGCCGAAGTCAAGGAAGCGTTTTCCGCGACCGAATGGAAGCTGGTAGATCGAGTTGAAGTTGAAAACATGCCGGATGTCGAAATCCGCACGGGCATATTCGAGCTCTGGCCGGTTGTTATCCAGCAAAGGCTCAAACAGCGTTTGTCCAGTACCGATGGCATTCGTCAAGTTCTTGGCATAGGTGTAATTCGCCTGGAAATACAAGCCCTGTGAGAAACGCTTTCTCAACTCGACCTGAAGCGAATTGTAGTTGTAGCTGGCTTCGTTGACCATCACGTCGATCGCTCCACCGGCCGGGTTAGGTACCAGGTTAACGAACGGCGACGCGGTAGGATTAAGGTCGCTCGGATGGTTGTTCAGGTTCAATGCGCTGTTGATGTATGCAAGAGCCAGATCCGCGGGAGTGCCGTTATTCAGGTTATTGACAAAGGTACTACGAGCCAATCTTCCGGTTACCGAAGCATTGGTCGCGGAAACGCCAAGACGTCCCGGGCCGCCAACACCGTCCGTAAAGATCTGTAGTGCCTGACATCCGGCCGAGACGCAGAACGGGTTACCGGTGAGCAGGTTGTTAGCTCGTGCCCGTTCAAAATCAGCCAAAAAGCCATTGTTGAAAATGTTGATCTGATTTATGTCGATACCGCGGACAAGACTCTTACTTCGGCTTCCTACATAACGCACTTCGAGGGCGAGTCCGTCCATCAGCTCACGCTGAACGCCAAAGCTATACTGCTCGATCTTCGGCACTTCTATATTCGGATCGATCGCGAAGATCGTTCCGAAGGAATTGTTCAGGCGATTGCTCCTAAGCCAGCTCAGCGGTGGTGCCGTGAAGGCGGGTGTTGGGATGCTTGGGCCGCCGCCAGAAACCTGGCCATTCAGGTTGACCTGCGTTGAGACCGTAGACCCGAGTCCCGGATTGCCCGTGGCTGCGTTGTTGATCGACGTAACGATCGAATCGTTGCCATAGGCCTGGCTGTATCCGCCGCGGATTACGGTTTTGCCTTCGGTGCCAAACAGGAATTTACCGATGCCTGATCCGAAGTTTGGCGTGTAAGCTACGCCTATCGACGGCGCGAAGTTATTGAAGTCCGTCTTGTAATACGCCTTGTCCGTTCCAGCATTTCCACCGATGAAATCGAACGAACCGTTGCTTGAAAGCAGCGACGGAATGATGTTCTCGGTATCAGAATAGACCGGTTCGAGAGCAAGGCCATTCGCCAGCTTCATTGCCGGGAACAGTTCGTAGCGAACGCCAAGGCTCAGCGTCAGTCCACGAGCTGCAGACCAGCGATCCGAAACGTATAACGAATGGTTCGAGTATCGATACGGGCTGAACAGCTGCGTCGCCGCAAACCCCGAATTCTGATCGGCCACGTTAAAGGTCTGCGTTGCGACATTGTATAGGCCGCCGAACAAAGCGAGCAGGTTGTTAGCCGTCGTAAGCTGTGCGTTGCTTATTCCACCGAGGCTGGTAAAGTTAGCCGCGGTAAAACCGGGCGTGCCATTACCAGCGTTTAAGACGACACGCGGCACGATGCCTCCGTCGTTGTATGAGTTGACCTTGAAGTACTGCATCTGGCCGCCAAAGCGGATCGAATGCTGACCCCAGACCAGATCCGCATTATCCTGGAAATTAAATCCCTTGGTGTTGCGGCCCTGATCCAGGAAGGTGTTCTCGGGATTGCTTACCGATCCTCCCGTGAAAGCTCCGCCCTGAAACGTATTTGCCAGAAGTCCGGTCGCACCAGCGGCAAATAAATAGCTCGGCAGCGGATCTGTACGGTCAAAGGGCACTTCGCTCGTGAAAATTCCTCCACGGATCTCATTTACCATATTCTGGCTGAGGATCCTGCGGTATGCAGCGACGAATGTCTTGTTCTTCGAAGCCTGGATCACACCGGGCGTAGCCGAAAATCCGTTTGAGTCTGCATCCGGGCGCAAATTGATCTCGTTCACATAGCTGTACACAACGTTGAAGTTGTCCTTCTCAGTCGGATCGACGTCAAAACGCATCGTATATGTGTTTCGCGTCTGGTCTTGTTGGCGGTTCAAGGTATAGCCGGCCGTGTTGAGGTTGTCGCCGCCGGTGAAATTGCTCTGCGTGGGCAGTTGGGAAATTATGCGTGCGGTAACGGTCGGATCGATCGTTGTAGGCACGGCAAGGCCGGCTGAGTTGCCGAATCCTAAGAGATTTGGGATCGTACAAACGCTGTTTGCGGCACCGCTCGGGCAGAACTGGTTAGCCGCACCGGCTGTAGTTCGATTGAACGAAAATCCGCCGCCCCGGCTTACTGGCGTCAGGATCGTTCGGTTAAACCGACCTGAAAGCGGATCGCGGATGCCTTCATAGTTGAAAAAGAAAAAGCCTTTGTCCTTGTGAAAGATCGGCGTTCCTTCACCCACACCCGGAAGCCACATCGGACCCGAGAGCTTACCGCCGTATTGGTTGCGGTTGCGGAATGGACGGGCCAATCCTGATCGATTATTGAAGAATGTATTCGCTGCAAACTCGGAGTTGCGGTTGTAGGCGAACAACGCGCCGTGAAAATCTTTCGTTCCACGCGGCGTCACAAGCCTTATCTGGGCTCCGCCGTAGCCCTGATCGGACTCCTGGTTCGATGTCGATATCGTGAACTCACCGGTATCGTCAACCGATGGACGGCCCGACGCGAAGTCAGTGGCATTGGAACGTATGAACGCGTCCTGAATGTTAATTCCGTCGCGGGTAATGTTGGTCAATGAAGTACGAAGTCCGTTGATCGACGTATTCTGGAACGGGCTCGCAGCACCCGGTGCAACACCAGCCTGAAGTGCGGTCAGTGCAAGCGGATTTCGTGTGACAAGCGGCAGAGATAGGATCTGCTGTGGACTGACGGTGTTGCTTACCTGAGCGGTGGTCGCGGTTACGACATCTGCTCCGGCGATTACCGTTACATTTTCTTCAAGGCTTCCCAACTCCATTGTTGGGTTGAGCGTGTGCTCGCGGCCCACGTCGACCTTGACCTCGTTGGCAATAAAGGTTTTAAAGCCTGCCGAAGTGACGGTCACCGTATAGGTCCCAAATTCCAATTGAGCAAAGAGGAACGCGCCATCTTCCCTTGTGGTCGCCGTTATCTCCTTGCCGGTCTTCGCATCCCGGGCAACGACCGTCGCATTGGGCAACAGGCCGTCCGGGCCGGAGACGGTTCCGGACAGGCGCCCTGTTGTAGTTTGCGCGATCGCCGCCAATGCAAAGGCCATTAGCAAAAGCGTGGTTGAAACAATTTTTCGCATAGTAACTCCTTTTCATTTTGCTCAAGCGTGTGTGAACGTAGCGCATGAGTTACTACTCGAATCTCAACCTTTGTGCCAAAGAGCTCGATGGGACAGTTTGAATCTTTGAGCCCGTAAAATGCTGGATAATTGTTACGAATGGCTTTGCTGTCAGGCGTCCGGAAGTGGAAACTCGACCAACAAATGTTATTGGAATTGATAGAATGAATTTGAAATGTTATTGGTCACAACGCCCGAACGGGTCGGATGTGGGCTTTCTTATCGAAGATCAAAACGGTCGAGGAGGCGCTCATAACGCGGTTCACCATGCAGACGGGCGAGGAACGGATCGATCCGAAGCCAGACAAGCCAGGGAGCGTTCTCTTGCAGGGCTTTTTCAAGCATCGTGAGAGCAGCGTCGATCTCGCCAAGCCCGCAATAGACGATAGCTCTGACGTACGGCGAGATGTAACGAAAGCCCTCCATATCGTCCAGCTCACGAAGACATCCGTACGCCGCATCGAACTTCCCCGCCTCGGCATAGCTGAAGCCAAGCAAGGCTATCGCCTGCTGCACCGGCTCTTTAGCGACGAGCATTTCGAATTCATGGATGGCCGCGTGCGGATCGCCCGCATGCACCAGGGCAGAACCTAGATAATAACGTGCGTAGCTAAGGTGCGGATCAATGTCCAGCACAAGTTCAAACTGTCGGATCGCTCGCTCAAAATCCTTTTTGAAGTAGAACGGCAGGCCGCGGCTCGTGCTGAGCACCATAGAACTCGGGTCGATCTGCTGTGCGATCTCGATCTGCTCGCGGGCGTCATCGAACCGGCCGATGCTCATCAGCGACCACGCGTACCAATGACGCGCCGAAGCGTAATTTGGGTTGAGCCGGTATGCTTTCTGATAGCATTCTTCCGCCTTTGCCCAATCCTTTTCGTAATAGTGATAGTACTCCGCCATCGACGCGTAGGCTTCCGACGATCTTGGGTCAAGCTCCAACGCTTTCTCTGCCGCCTCGCGGGCTAACGGGAACGATTCCTCGGGAGCAAGATAGAGATACTCACCCAGCAATAGGTAACTGTCCGCGATACCGACATACGCCAACGCGAAATCGGGCTCGAGCTCGACGAGCTCCTGAACACATGCCAGGCCCTCGCGGAGGCCCGCCTCCGTCCGCTTTTCCCAGAGGAACCTACCCTTAAGGTATTTTTGGTAAGTCTCCTGACTCTTCGGCATCTTTCCAGATGACGCTCCCTCGCCGTCTTCCAGTTCTATAGCCAGGGCATCCGCCACTTCCGCGGCGATCTCACTTTGAACTTCCAGAAACTCGGAGGCACTGACCTCGAATCGATTTGCCCATATGGTTTCGTGAGACGCGACTCCCGTCAGTTGAAGGTTGACCGCCAGCTCGTCACGCACCTTATATATCGTCCCACTCAAGATCGCGTCGACCTTCATCTCTTCGCCGATCAATATCGGGTCTTTGCTTGAACCGGAATACTGATGGACGGCCACCGTCGACCGAACTGAAATACTCTTATTCGTACTAAGCTGCGTGATCAAAGTGTCGGCGAGGGCTAACCCCAAAAATTCATCCGGCTGATCGGGATCCAGGAACCTGGGCGGCAGGATCGCGATCGACCGAATTCTTGCCTTCTCTTCCACAGCATCGCCAGGGTGCAAACTTCCATTACCGCGTTCCGGGACCTCATTGACCTTTGCGACAAACCTGTATCCGTGGCCGGGGATCGTGACGATGAATCGATGATCCTGAGGATTTTCGCCCAGTATCCGCCGCAATATGAAAATGTACTGCGAAAGATTGCTTTCCTCGACAAACCTATCCGTCCAGATCAACTTCATCAGATCTTCTTTACTTAATATCCGTCCGTGATTCTGAACCAGGTTGAGCAAGGTCTCGAAGACCTTCGCCTTCAGCGGGACCGGTGTACCGTTGCGCAGCAATAGCCGCTCGGACGGCCTGAGCACGTAGTCTTCGAACTCAAATGTTGAGTTGTTGGTACTTCCGGTACTACTCATCGACAAATACTTCTAACTATTTACTGCTTAAAAAAAGATACGACGGCTGAACGCCGCGAGTTGCAAATAAGATGTGCGAGTGGATGCATTAGATGCATTGGCCAGAAAGAAAGATGCCGCACGTGGCCCCGCGATCGCTCGGCCACAATAGTTGAAATCTAAATGATAATTAAAAATATGATTAAATGATTTCGAATAAGATCCAAGGCGTCGACGCCTAGCCTGCTTCGGTCAATCACACGCCCAGATCGCTCAGAATTTTCATCGGCCAACTTTCTCGATGAAAACAGTTTCACAAGTGGCTCAACGACGACCCCAACCCCTATATTTACTGCATCCCGCGTGTCCGTCTCGACCTCCCTTCAAGTGATCGTTCCTATATTCACGACCAGCACATCCTGCGTTTCCGATCCATTCGGCTCAATAACGTGCCGCGGCAACGCGTGGGAATACCGGTTGCGTAAACACAAAAGAAAGCCCATCAGTGGGCTTTGCATTCTAAAAGAGAATTCTTGAAAGGAGTATTAATTATGAGCAAAGCCGTTAAATTACTAATGGCCGCTTTTCTTTTGGTGGGCCTGGCAACACTGCCGGGGACCGTCACGGCGCAAACGTCTACGACCGGTTCGGTCGAAGGCGTCGTGACCGACTCGAACGGTGCGGTAGTTCCCAACGCGACCGTCGTCCTAAGCGGACCGGGCCTTGTGCGCCCGCAAACCGCGACGTCGGATTCGAATGGCAATTATCGGTTCCTACAGGTCCCACCGGGAAAATATACGGTCAAGATCGACGCGACTGGAGGATTCGATGCTTTCGAACTATCCAGCGTAGAGGTAAACCTCTCGAAATCGACGTCGGTAAATATTTCCCTTGCCGCTAAGGGCGTGACCGGTACGGTAGATGTCACGGCATCGACCCCCGAGATCGACCAAAGTACTAACACGACCGGTTCGAATATTACGACCGAGTTCTTCTCGAACATTCCGACTGCCCGCACCGTTCAGAGCCTTTACACGATCGCTCCGACGGTCGCTCGATCAGGACTTCGAGATGCATCCGGACGTGACCGTGATCCTTCGGTCGCAGGTTCCTCGGGACCGGAAAACAACTACATCCTCGACGGTGTTAACACTACCGACCCGGCATTCGGCGGCGGTGGAGCAAACCTGCCGTTCGAGTTCATTCAGGAAGTTGAGATCAAGACCGGTGCATTCGGTGCCGATCAGGGATTGTCGACCGGCGGCGTTTTTAACGTCATCACCAAATCGGGAGGCAACGAATTTCACGGCGATATTTTTGCTTACGGAAACCCGAGCAAATTCGTCCGCGAAACAAAGCACTTCCCGTTTACCGATCTCGCACCTAATGGATTCTCCGAAGTTGATGCGGGTGCGACCATCGGCGGCCCGATCATCAAAAATAGGCTGACCTTCTTTGCCGCGTTCAATCCGCAGTATCGGACGAACAATTATCTTACCCAAACATTTCGTGAAGAAGTTCAAGGTAAGATCAAGACGCCTTTCTACTCAGGCAAACTTAGCTGGTTCATCAATAACGCAAATACCCTGACCTTCTCGACATTTGGTGATTTCACCGAAGAGAAAGGGCATTTGTTCGCTCAGAACACGGCCGATTCCGGCTTTGGTGCCAAACTCGCGAGTTTCGCGGGTGTGCGTGAAACGGGCGGTACGAACTACGCCGCCAGATTGAACTCGAACATTCGCCAGAACTGGATCGGCGAGTTCGGCTTTGGTATTCACAAACAGAGAAACAATGTCATACCGGATGCTTCCGTGTCAGACATTGCACTCGTGACCGACACATTCGCCATCCTGCGCGCCAACGGAACAGTAGCACCGATCACGCAGACTAACTTCCTTGCCGGCAACACGCCGACGACGACCCTTACGCCGGGTACGAACACCGGATTCATCGACTACGTCTATTCACCCGGCGGCAGGCTGGAGCGAAACTTCGTAAGCGACGGTTTTGGCCTGTACCAGGATCAGACCCGCGACCGGTGGGAGGCTTCGGCAAGGTTCCAGAACATCTTTGACAAGCACACATTCAAGTACGGATTCGAGTTCTATCGCAATGCGTACAACATCTTCCAGACCTCGTCGGGTCCGTCGAACGTTTTCGCGAATCCACTCAATGTCGGTGCCAACAGTGGTACTGATCTTGATAATCGCTCGGTCAACGGATTCCGTGTAACGAACAACTGGACGGTATGCACGACACGTGGAACCGTTATCGTCTGCCCGGTCACTCAGGCGGCGAGTGGAGCCAGCGTCGGAGCCGGCATTCTTAGCGGCCTCGGAGCGCTTCCAACTGGAATTACCGGAATTACCATCGGCCCGATCACAGCATCGGAAGCGTTGAATAATCCTTTTCTTGTCCGCACCACAACGCGTGTACGCGACTTTACGCTCAACGCAGAGACCGAGACAGATGTTGAGAGTGCCTATTTCCAGCACGATTGGAAAGCTCTCAGCAATCTGCAGTTCAACCTTGGCGTACGATTTGATTTTCAGCAGGCACGCGGCAACGGCGGCGTCACCTACCTGAAGTTCAACAACTACGGCGACAACCTGCAGCCTCGCGTCGGTTTTTCATGGGACCCGTTCAATAAAGGCAAGACGAAGGTTTTTGCTAACTACGCACGGTTCGTTGAAACGCCGATCCCGCTCGACGTAAACGTTCGCGCCGGTAGTGCTGACAGCCAGACGGACAAGAACTTTAACGTCGCGCGCGTTAATGCTCCGTTGAATACGACCGTTGCGACCGGCTTCAACACCCGTAATCTGGGTGCTGATCCAACGCCGATCGACACCGGGCTTAAACCGCAAACGGTAAATGAAATGACCGTCGGTTTCGAGCACGAGCTTCGCTCAAACCTGACGTTCGGCTTCCGCGGCATTTATCGCGCCCAGGGATCGGTCATTGAGGATGGCTCGTTCGACGACGGCGATCATTACTTCCTCTTCAATCCGGGCGAGCCCCGTGGTCCTGAGCTAGGCGGACCGGTCGGCAACACCGAGTATCAGGCGTGTAACAACCCTGCTATCGGATGTTTCGGACGGGCACGCAGATACTATCGCGGCCTCGAATTCACTCTGAATAAGAGGTTCTCCGATAATTTTGCGTTCAACAGTTCGTATGTTCTTTCGAGCCTGATCGGTAACTATGAGGGCTTGTTCAGAAACGATAACGGCCAGGCCGACCCGAACATCACATCGTTGTTCGATCTCGTCAGCCTGCTGGGGAATGCGTATGGCCGCCTTCCCAATGATCGTCCGCACCAGTTGAAATTCAACGGTTCGTACGAAACACCCTGGAAGGTAATGCTGTCGGCAAACTTCTACGTTCAGTCGGGAACACCGTTCAGCCAGCTGGTGCCGCACGAAGTCTATGGAAACAATGAAGGCTTTGGCGTCCAGCGTGGAACGGCGATCATCCCCGACCTGGGAGCAAATTCGTTCGGCGTATCAAGTGCGATCGGCAAGAGCCGATCACCTACCACCTATAATCTGGATGTAGGCGTATACTACCCGATCAAACTGTCCGAGAATATGCAGCTTCGCTTTACTGCGGACTGGTTCAATGTCACGAACACACAGCGTGCCGTGACGCTTGATCAGACCTTCACCATCAACAGCGGCGTAGCCGGCATCCCGCCGGTATCGAATCCGTTCTATGGCACCGGTTTGGTCTTCCAGTACCCTTCAGCTCTGCGTCTCGGAGCAAAATTCAGCTTCTAGCCTGTAGCAAAACTAAGTCAAGAAGACCTAGGGAAGCAGTTTCGCTGCTTCCCTTTTTTTCTATCAATGTATATCTATCAATATACAAAGGAACTCTGGGTCGGAACATCTCCCGCCTGCCCGAACTGTAGAATAAGCTGTCCGGCAGATGAATTGACCATGTACCACGTCCCGTTCGCCGGGCGGAAAACGGCGATGTCAGATTTGCCGTCACCGTCATAATCCGCCGCGATCGGAACATCGCCGGCCTGGCCCCAATTCTGCGACCCGAAGCCATCCGTCGTCCGGCTCAGGAACCACTGTCCCGTCGAGGGCCGGAATACGCCCTGATCCGTCTTCCCGTCGCCGTCGTAATCCGCCGGCACCGGAATATCACCGGCTTCGCCCCATGTCTGGATAAAAAAGCCGAGGCTCGATTTGATGATGTACCAGTTGTTGTCCGACGGCCTAAACACCGCGATGTCGCCTACCCCGTCGCCGTCGAAATCCCCAGCAAGCGGTTTGTCGCCGGCGGCACCGAACGGAAATACCTCAAAGTTAGCGCCATACTTGGTGTACCACGTATTGTTCGATGGCCGGAACAAAACAAGGTCGGCTTTACCATCAGCGTCCCGGTCGGTGGGCACTGGAAGATCGCCGCTTGCACCCCAGCCGAACGTTTCGAAGGTGCTCGTCAGCGACATATAGATGTACCAGGTACCATTCGACGGCCTAAAGACCGCGACATCCGTTTTTCCGTCACCGTCGTAATCCGCCGGCGCCAGCCTGTCGCCGGTCTCACCCCATTGCATCGCCGTATATCCTGCAGTTCCACGAAGCAAATACCACACATTGTCGGTCGGCCGACGGATCGAAAGATCGGAGAGCCCGTCACCGTCGTAATCAAACTTCGTCGCCGACGCCACGACCGACCCGGCCTGATTTATGGTATGTGTAAGTCCGCCTACCGTAATCGAGCCGCTGCGGGCAACGCCGGCATTGCTCGTGACACTGTAGTTGATCGTGCCGTTGCCGTTGCCGCTGCCGCCGCTGGTGATCGATATCCAGTTGGCATTGTCGACCGCCGTCCAACCGCATCCTGGATTTGTATTTGCGGTAAGTGCGACAGAGCCGGTTCCGCCCGTCGAGGGGAAGTTCGCCGAAGGTGCTCCAAGCGAATAGCCGCAGTTGCCTGATAAGGTCACCAAATAATTTCCAAGGCCGCCCGTCGGATTTGAAGTGGTGAGTATCGAATAGGTACCGTTTGCCGGCAGAGTGAAAAATCCGGATGCCGGGATCCGGGCGTTGGTCCCGCCGCCGCTGTTGTTATCCTGGGCGAGGATCTGATTGTTGGAATCAAGCAGAAAAATGTAAGCGTCGAAATTTGCCGTATTCATCGAGATCGACACTTGCTGGCCCGAGACGCCTTCAAACACGTAATTATCCGTGTACCGCGTTGTGTCCGGCTGGATAAAGCAGTCGCTTGTTTCAAGCGTGCCATTCACCGTCTGGCCAACCGAGATCGGCGATGTGCAGCCGATCAAGCTGACAGCATTCCCAACATTGATCCGAGGTTTCACGATGCTGTTTCGCGAGTCAGTGACCGCCAGTCCTGAAGCGGCAAGCGAATGAGCGATCTGTGCGATCGTTGCTGTAGGCCTTCTCTGTTTCATCACAGCCCATGCACCCGCAACGTGCGGCGCCGCCATTGAGGTCCCTGAATAATTGTCGAAGGTGGTTGTCGAACCGCCGACCGCGGCGATCGACGAGTTGATCCATCGGCCGGGCGCCAGGAAGTTCAAGAACGCTGAACTATTGGACGAACTCACAACACTGTCTATCGTCGCACCCGAACTACCGTCGCCTGTTGACCCGACGCTGAAAGCGCTCGAAATGCAGGCCGGAGCGGCAATGGCATTCGTATATCCGCTGTTGCCCGAAGCAATTATCGTGGCTATGTTCACAGACCGAAGATTATCGATCGCGGCTTTGCGTGCGGCCTGTGCCCCGTCGCAATACGCCAGGTTCTGGCCGCCGCCAAGGCTCATATTTACCGCGGCAATGTTCATTGAGCTGCTGAGAGCGAGTACACGCTCAAGGCCGCGGACCTGATCTGAGACATAAGAGAGCATGCATGGTGCAGGCGTACTGCCGCAGTCGGTCGTTCCGTTAAACCGTGAGAACACTTGCATTGCGATGATGTCAGCACCTTTTCCAACGCCGCTTGAAGAGACGCCGTTCCCGGCCACGATCCCCGCAACGTGGGTGCCGTGGGCACATCCGGACACAGCCGGATCGCAATTTACACCGGCTCCGTCGGCGGTGGATTGTGATACGCCGCCCGGGCACACGGTCAAAGAGGTCGAACCAACTGTCTGCGAATAGCAGCCCTCGGCGACGACCTTGCCGCTAAGGAAGCTGTGCGTTTTCATCACGCCTGAGTCGAGCACCGCAACGGCCCAACCTGCTCCGGTATATCCGCTCGACCATGCGGGAGCGGCATTGACGACCCCAGTACTCTCAGCGAGTGACGGCGGATCAGCTACATCTTCTTCAATACTCGTGATCTGGCCATCGATGCTCATGGCCCGAAGCAATTCAGAATCGGCGCTCACCGCAAGAAAAGGGATGGTTTCGAAGAGGATCGCTCCTGAGTCACCCCTTTGGGCAAAATATCGGCCCATGAACGAATTCTGTGCGGCCCTGATCCTGTTACGCTGTTTGCCCGCCTCTTCGCGGTTAAGTTCACCTACCGGCGAGAACGCTGTATCGAGCCCGATGATCAAACGCAGCGGTCCACGCTCGCCAGCCTTTTCGACAAATCTGGCAAAATTCGCATCCCGGCGCGACTCTACCGGAACTGGCTCAACCTCAACCTGAGCATTCTGCGGAACAAGAAAGAAATGGCTGGCGACGGCGGCAACACCAAAGAAGGCTACGGCTACAAAGATGCGTTTCATATATTTACTTCAGTATGACTCAGGGAGAACCTTGCAAAACGTCTCGAACAGGACGACGGAAAGAAAGGCCTGTATCCTTAAAAAAATATAACAAATTGGTCGATTTTTCCACTATTTTCGGTATATAGTCATCACGGTCGTCGTGGATCGGGCGCACAAAAAATAATGATTGACGGTATCGCACGGCAAGCGTTAGACTTTGTTTGACGGTTAACTTCGTATATTTGTCCATCCAAACCTTTTCTTCGAGCCGTTACCTAGATATTTTGAAGGAGAACTTTAGGCCTTCACCCATTTCCCTGTCGATCAGGGGTTTAGATCTCACCTATGATCAACCGAATTGATGACCTTTTGCGCATGGCGATGAGCTTTGGCTCGTCGGACCTGCATTTGCGTGCCGGCTCTGTTCCGGTGATTCGGGTGAACGGTGAACTGCGCCCGTTAGCGGGGGTCTCAAAAATGACGCAGGACGAGACGCTCGAAATGGCGTTCTCGATGATGTCGAATCGGCAAAAGCAGCATTTCAAAGAAGTTTACGAAGTGGACATCGGGTACGGCGTCACCGGTTTGGGACGTTTTCGCGTCAATATATTTCAGCAAAGGAATTCGATCGGCATCGTGGCCCGCGTAATTTCTGACACGATCAAAAACTTTGCGGAACTCGGCCTGCCGCCTATCCTGCAGACGATAGCCGAGGAGAACCGAGGCCTGGTTCTTGTGACCGGGACGACCGGTTCAGGCAAATCGACGACCCTTGCAGCGATCGTCGACGCGATCAACGCATCGCGAAACTCTCACATTGTCACGATCGAAGACCCGATCGAATTTCTTCACAAGGATAAGCAATCGTTCGTCACCCAACGAGAGGTCGATGTCGATACTCGTTCTTTCGCTGAGGCCTTGCGCGGGTCGCTTCGTCAGGATCCGGACGTTATCCTGGTCGGCGAAATGCGTGATCTCGAGACCATCGAGACAGCACTTGTCGCTGCAGAAACGGGCCATCTTGTTCTTTCGACCCTTCACACTCTTGACGCTCAGGAAACGCTGACGCGAATTCTTTCCGCGTTTCCGCCCTTCCAGCAAAAAGCGATCAGAATCCAGCTCGCTGGATTGCTCAAAGCAGTTGTTTCACAACGGCTTATGAAATCGGCGAAGGGAAACAGCCGAGTTCCGGCAGTCGAGGTCTTGATCTCGACGCCGCTGATCCGCGATTATATTTTGCATGAGGATAAGACGTCTTCGATCCGGGATGCGATCGCGGCGGGAACTTCTCAATACGGAATGCAGACGTTCGACCAGTCTCTTTTCTATCTTTACCAGTCGGGACTCATCTCGCTGGAAGAGGCACTTCGCGGATCGACCAACCCGGACGAATTCCGTCTACGCCTTGCCGGCATCCAAAACACGTCCAATATTGCCAGGGAAGAAATGGAAAAGATGAGCGGCGTGGGAAGCATCAGCGATATGATCATTCGAAACTGATCAGGGGCGAGCTAATTCGACACTACAGGCGGCCGCGTGCCGCCTTTTTCGTTTTTGCCTGCGGGCCGAATCCTTCCCGGCCGCGAGTGCATTGTTCGGTCAAACTGACCCAAACGCCGTTAAATCTTGAAATCACTATGGTTTTTCGACGCATAAGTCTTGACAGCAGAGCGAAATGACGTGTAAATTTTAGGTTTATGCGGCTAACAAAATCTGCGTAGTAGTAGGCTGAAGAGTTCTTGATTTTTAGGTCAATGAGCTCTGCAAGGTATATCTGACCGTTTCCTCATTCAAATCTGAAGGGTCGGTCAAGCATCCTGGCTCACTTCACCGGAATCTGCATAAAAAACCGGCGAGAATAATTTTAGCTAAAGGAAGTTCACAAACAGTAAATGGCAAACGAGGTTAACAACGAAGTTGAAGAAACGAAAACGGGCGAATCTTCAACGGTAGAACAGGCACCCGAACAGAAGACAGAGGAAACGACGGCAACGGCGGCTCCTGAAACGACAACCGCTCCGGCCCTGGCGCCGGATGCTCCGAGAACGGTGGCAAAACCGGCGGCTCCGGTAGTGACTGCACCTGCGGCACCGGCCGCTCCTGCAGCCTCTGCACCTCCGGCAGACGAGCCGGCGGCATCAGGCGACATCGATTTCGGTGCGATCCTGGAGCAGTTCGAACAGGAACAGACCGCTTACCATCCGGGCGACCTGGTCGAAGGAAAGGTCGTCGGAATGTCAGACCGCGGAGCTCTGATCGACTTCGGTTACAAGAGCGAAGGCGTCATCGCAGCGGAAGAGCTTGCCACCAACCCGGAGGCCTTGTCCGTGGGCGATGTGATCGAAGTGCTGATCAAGTCTATCCCATCAGGCGATGCTCCTCCGGCCCTGTCCCGTTCGGATGCCCGGCTTCGAAAGGTTTGGAACGACATCGAGGAAGCATATAAGGAAGACCGAGCAGTCATCGGCAAGATCGTCGATAAAACGAAGGGCGGCCTTCGCGTTGATCTCGACGGCATCGAGGCTTTCTTGCCCGGCTCACAGATCGATTCACGCCCGATCCGCAGTCTGGACGGCTATGTCGGACAAGACATCGAGGCGAAGATCATTAAATTCAGCCGCCGAAGGAACAACATCGTTCTTTCGCGCAAGGTGATCACCGATCTCGTGATCAACGAACAAAAAGCCGCGACCCTTAGCAGCATCGATGTCGGCTACGTCGTCGAAGGCACGATCAAGAATCTGACGGAATACGGCGCTTTTGTTGACATCGGCGGCATCGACGGGCTTCTGCACGTGACCGATATGTCGTGGGGCCGTCTCGGCAATCCGGCTGACCAGTTCAAGGTGAATGATCACCTTCAGGTCAAGGTCCTTAAGCTTGATCGTGAACGCGAAAAGATCTCGCTCGGATACAAGCAGCTTTTGCCGGACCCGTGGTCAACGGTGGTTGAAATGTACCACGTAAACACAAAGATCATGGGCAAGGTCTCCTCCGTGACCGAGTACGGGATATTTGTTGAGCTCGAACCCGGCGTCGAAGGCCTCGTTCACGTATCCGAGATCTCGTGGTCAAAGCGTTCGGCTAATCCAAAGCGAATGTTCAACAAGGGCGATGAGGTCGAGGTACAGGTTCTTGGCGTCGATACCGAGGAAAAACGCATCAGCCTCGGGATGAAGCAGCTTCAGGACAACCCGTGGCACAATATCCACGAACGCTATCCGGTAGGTACCAAGATCCACGGAAAGGTACGCAACCTGACAGACTTTGGTGCGTTTGTTGAGGTAGAAGACGGGATCGACGGCCTTGTACACGTTTCGGACATCACCTGGGCAAAGAAGCTCAAGCATCCGAAAGATCTGCTCAAGAAAGATCAGGAAGTTGACGCCATCGTCACCAACATCGATGCCGCAGGCCAGCGTCTGTCGCTGTCCATGAAGGATCTGACACCAAGTGCGTGGGAAGGCTTTGTTGCTACGCACCGCCCCGGCGACGTTGTTCGCGGGAAAGTCTCAAGGTTTACCAGTTTCGGCATCTTTGTCGAACTGGGCGAAGGCCTCGAAGGGCTCTGTCATATCTCCGAATTGTCGGATGAACGCGTCGAGAGTGCAGAATCGGTCGCGTCACTCGGCCAGGAGATGGATTTCAAGATCCTCCGCATCGAGAACGAAGACCAAAAAATTGGCCTTTCACATCGTGCGGTCGGTAAGGAAGACGAGCCCGTGGTCGACAATCGTGTCTATTCTTCCGAAGCGAAGAGCGGTATGGCTTCACTGGGCGAGCTTGCGAACCTTTTAGGAAATGCTCCGGAGGAAGAAGCTAAGCCGGAGATGACCAAGGAAGAACGCGAAGAAGCCAAGAAGGCCAAGAAGGAGAAAGCGAAGCAGGAGTATGAGGCCTCGCTGGCCAAGGGAGAAGCAGAGGCCGAAGCGGCTGAGGAATCACCGGCAGCTGAAGGATCAGAGGCAGAAGTGACTGCGGAAGCACCTGCGGCTGAAGAGGCTGCTGAAACTCCGGCCGAAGTTGAAGCATCTGAGGCAGCGGAAACGGCCCCTGAGGCTGACGCCGCGGCTGAAGAAGCACCGGCAGCAGAAGCTGAGCCAGCGACGGCCGAATCAAAAGGGGAGGAATCTACTGTTGCCGAGGCCGCGGATGATGAGGAAAAGAAGGAAGAATCATCCGAGACCACTGCCTAAATGAATTTGATCATTCGATCTGGGGCTGAAGACGCCTGTGTGAGGACAAACAACGATGACAAAAGCGGATCTGGTCGAGAAAGTTGCTAAAGAAGCCGAGATGACAAAAAAGGACGCCGAGCAGCTTGTCGAAATAATATTCGACAGCATCGTCGAGACCTTGAATAGCGGCGAGAAGATCGAGTTGCGTGGCTTTGGCAGCTTCCGCGTACGCGAACGCAATTCGCGTAAGGGCCGAAATCCAAAGACCGGAGCCTCGGTCGAGATCCCCGCAAAACGCGTTGCTTATTTCAAACCTGGTAAAGAACTGAAAGAATTGATCAACAACAGCTAGAGATCTTATCCTGAAACAGAAAGACCCGTGCCGACATTTGTCCGGCACGGGTCTTATTCTTTATGGGGCTCATTTAGGCCTTTCGATCCGCGGCCTTCGCTTGTGCCGGTTCCTGAGAGCGGTCGATCGCCTCGTCCTCGATCTCGCCGCCGCGGCTAACAGGAATGTCCGCCGGGTCCTTGTACTTATTGCCGCCGTATTCGCTCGGACCGTCGTCGGGAATTATCTTATACTGTCCCGATGCTGGCGGAACATAGCCCGGATAATCAACTCGGCTGTGATAGATCGCGACCAGCGAGCGGATCATCGCCTCGCGTATTTGTGTCAGTTCCCTCAAGGTAAGGTCACATTCATCAAGCTGATCGTCGCTTAGGATCGCGTCAATTATCTTCGTCACGATAAACCGGATGTTCTCCGGCGTTGGTTCCGACAAAGAGCGCGCTGCAGCCTCGCACGAATCCGCGATCATCATTATCGCAGCTTCCTTGAACTGCGGCTTCGGGCCCGGATATCGAAAATCGTTCTCGACAAACTCTTCCTCGGGCCGAGCCTCTGCCTGAGCTTTCTTTAGAAAGTAGTGCAGCGTCCGTGTTCCGTGATGCTGCGGGATAAAGTCGATGATCCTCTGCGGCAGCCCCATCTCTCGGGCGAGTTTTACGCCGTAGGTCACGTGGCTGATGATTATCTTTGCACTCTGTGCCGGCTTTAGGCGATCGTGCGGATTTGCGCCCAACTGATTCTC
>JANNNS010000156.1:0-3805 GCA_031398645.1 Acidobacteriota bacterium | reverse complement strand
CCGAAGAATGCTCGGGCCCCTGGCCTTCATAACCGTGCGGCAAGAGCATCACAAGACGGCATTTTTGCTGCCACTAGTCCTCGGAGGCCGCGATATATTGGTCGATAATTACCTGCGCACCGTTCGCGAAATCGCCGAACTGGGCTTCCCACATTACAAGATCGTCAGGGCAGACGACCGAATAGCCATACTCAAATCCAAGCACGCCCGATTCCGAAAGCGAACTATCAAACACATAGAACCGTGCCTTTTGATTTTGTTCATTGCGGAGTTCGGTGAGCGGAGACCAGCGTTCGCCGGTCAATGTGTCGTACATTGACGCATGCCGCTGCGAGAATGTTCCGCGGCCTGAATCCTGGCCGCTGAGCCGAACAGGTTTGCCCTCAAGTACAAGCGAACCGATCGCCATTGCCTCGGCAAAGCCCCAATCCATCGGCGTCTCACCGCCGCCCATCTTTGCGCGGCGGGCCAGCTGGCCAACCATTTTTGGATTGATCTGAAAACCTTCGGGCACCAGTGAGATCTTTTCAGCAACGGTCTTGAGAGTACTGCTGTCCGCACCGGTTCCAAGAACATTCGACCCATCTTCATCAAAAGTTGGCGTCGCCAAAACACTTTTCTTAGGTTTCTCTGCAGCCATCTGCTTGGTTCGGTTTTGAATGCCTTCGTATTTTTCGACGACCTTGCTCGTCATGCTTGCAAGATCCTCTTCGGCGATCACGCCTTCACGGATCAACTGTTGAGCGTACAGATGACGCGTTCCAGGATGTGCTTTAACGCGGGCATACATTATCGGCTGGGTATAGCTCGGTTCGTCGCCCTCATTGTGGCCCAGACGGCGAAAGCCGACTAGATCGAGGACGACATCCTTATCAAATTGTGTGCGGTAATCCAGTGCAATTTGAATAACCCGATATGCGGCCTCAGGATCGTCGCCGTTGATGTGAAATATCGGTGTCTGCGTGATCTGGGCCGCGTCGGTGGAGTAGATCGAGCTGCGTGCCGATTCAACGCCGGTCGTGAAGCCGATCTGGTTATTGATCACAATGTGGATCGTTCCACCAGTGCGATAGCCGGGCAAGTTCGCCAGCTGCAAGGTTTCCATTACGATGCCTTGTCCCGCAAAAGCAGCATCGCCGTGAAGAAGCACGGGCATGACGAGGTCGGTCACCTCTGCTCGGGTCATCTGTTCGCCGTTTCGCAAGTCGTCCTGTTTGCCGCGGGCCATTCCTTCGACCACTGGATTCACAAACTCAAGATGGCTCGGGTTACACGAAAGTTCGATGCGGATCTTCTTGCCGGCCTTGGTGACCTTGTTCCCGATCGCTCCCTGGTGATACTTCACATCTCCCTCATCCGCCGGAAATGATGGATGAGTTGTCCCTTCGAATACCGAGAAGATCCTTTCGGCCATGTCGCCTGTTTCCGGATCGCCGACAATGTTTGAAAGGACGTTAAGCCGGCCGCGGTGAGCCATTCCCATGTAGATGTCTTCGACTCCGCGGGCTGCCGCCCCTTCGACAAGCTGGTCGAGCATTGGGATCACCGTCTCACAGCCCTCGAGCGAAAAGCGCTTCTGCCCGAGGTACTTTTTATGCAGAAATTGCTCGAACTGCTCAGCCTCGATCAATTTCTGCAAAAGCTCTTTCTTCGTTTCGACCGCAAGCGGCTTGGTATCTACGAATTGCTCGCGGACCTGCGTACGGATCCATTCCTTTTCCGCCTTGCTCTGTATGTGCCGATATTCGATCCCGACCTTGCCGCAATAAGCCTTCCGAAGAATGTCGAGAATGCGACGAAGCGTGGCTGTTTTTTCGCCATGGAGGCCGCCCGTAATGAACTCGCGGTCCAGATCCCAAACCGTCAGTCCGAAACTCTCAAGGTCGAGTTCAGTCGCGTCGTGGCTGTTCATATTGAGGGGATCAATATTAGCAAGCAGGTGGCCGCGAATTCGGTACGCGTTGATCAACTGCAGCACGTTTGCTTGCTTCTCAGCCTGCTCGGCAAAACGCTCGCCGCCGAAGAGCGACGGGTTAAAGTCGACAGCCCATTTTAGCGGCCGAAAGTTTATCGCCAGATCGGAGAAGATCGTGTCGTAAAACGCATGTTGCCCGATCAGATACTCGTGTATCCTGGCCAGGAACATTCCGCTTTCGGCACCCTGGATGACGCGGTGATCATAGGTACTTGTGAGGGTGATGATCTTGCTGATACCCAGCAATGAAAGGGCTGCGGGCGTCATCGCCTGATACTGGGCGGGATATTCGATCGCGCCTGTCGCAATGATCGCACTCTGCCCCGACATCAGCCGCGGGTTAGACGCGACCGTTCCGATCGTTCCTGGATTCGTCAGCGAAATAGTCGTCGCCTGGAAATCCGCGATCTCAAGTTTTCCATCACGGGCCTTTGATACCTGTTGATTGTAGGCGGCGAAGAACTCAGCAAAGTTCATCGATTCGCAGCCCTTGATGTTCGGCACAAGCAGATTACGCGAGCCGTCCTTTTTCTCGATATCGATCGCGATACCGAGATTGATGTTCTCGTTCTCTATCCGGGAAGGAGCTCCGTTTACCAGGCCGTAGCCCTGATTCATATGCGGAAATGCCTTAGCGGCCTGAACGATCGCCCATCCAATGATGTGGGTGAAGGAGACCTTTCCGCGTCCCGAGGCCTGAAGATGCGAGTTGATAATGATGCGGTTCTCTTCCAGGAGCTTGACCGGTATCGTCCGGAGCGAGGTCGCCGTAGGGACCGTCAGGCTCTGCTCCATGTTCTCAACGATCTTTTTGGACGCACCTGTAATAGCTTTCGCGTTTGCTACCGTTGCGCCGGTCGATTCCGGTTGTTTCACCGCTGCCGGAGCACTCGCGGTGGTCGCGGGTGCGTTGGATGCCTCGGTAACTGACGTTGCTGTCGGGCCGGCCTGTCCGTTCTTGCCCTGAAGAAGGTCGTCAAAATACTCCTGCCAGGATTCATCGACCAAATTCCTGTCCGACTTGAACCTTGAAAGCAACCCTTCTACATAGGTCGCATTTGCTCCGAAATTCTCTGCAATAAACTCTGATAAATTAGTATTTTTCTCGCTCACGCTTGTTTTCTTAGCCTCTTGAATAATAGAACCTGCAACAGAATATTCTATCGCAAACCCGCTCAAAACATAAGGAACAACGTTTCGTGGGCCGATGGAACTTCCGACTGCGTTTATGAACGGTGAATCTAGGAAAGAATGCCAGCTTTATACTCGGCTAGCGGATTCTTGATCGTCAGGCGGACGTCGACAGGAATGACACGTTTGAAGGTGAAGCCAAATTTCTTGAACTTTCCGAAGACAAAAACGCGGCCCGTGACGTTCCAATCGCTTTTCGAAGCGGTTATCTCTTTCCAGGCGGCATTTAGGATATTGGAGGTGGGCAGAAAGACTGTTGCGGGTGCGGGCAAGACCGTTTTCCCCTTTTTACTTACTGTGAACGGAGTTATTGAACTCTTCGACCTCGACCGGCACGTCGTTCACGCGAAAATCGCGAAAACTCATCATTTCGACGCGTCCGTCGTATCCGGCCGTTTGCAGTTCACCGACGATTGCCAGCGTCACGCCGCCTAATGAGACGTCCGATATGGTGGGTGAGCCAACCACAATGTACGGCCGGCCGTCGTTGTCCTTCTTGCCGTCGCTCTGCAAGATAACAATCTCGTTATGGACCTTGTAGCCGCGGATCTTGTTGGGGAGTTCTTGACCGGCGATCGAGAGCGTGAAGGCAGACCAAATACCGAGGGTGAGAACAATTAAAAACGTCTTTCTTTTGCG
>JANNNS010000135.1:0-20275 GCA_031398645.1 Acidobacteriota bacterium | reverse complement strand
CGGTCGCCTGCCTGCCCTCTTCAAGGAGAAGCGAAACGAGTATCTCGGCAGTCGTCGATTTGCCCGACCCGCTCAGGCCCGTAAACCAGATGCAAACGCCCTGACGATGACGCGGCGGGTAGGACGAGGAGAGGATCGCGGAGACCTCGGGCCGTGTGAACCACTTGGGCAGCTCTTTCCCTTGCCCAAGATAATCCTCGCGGATCTGAGTTCCGGAAAGGGAGAAGGTGCGGCTTCCGGCAGGTACCTTGTCGGCTTCTTCATACCGGTCCTCGTCGGGAAGGTAAGCAAATTCCTGAAACGCGAGGATCTTCA
Source organism: Acidobacteriota bacterium (assembly GCA_031398645.1). Taxonomy (GTDB): domain Bacteria; phylum Acidobacteriota; class Blastocatellia; order Pyrinomonadales; family Pyrinomonadaceae; genus OLB17. Next base: position 19,960 of record JANNNS010000135.1, on the reverse strand, counting down.
TTCCGATCTCGTCGCTCAGGCTCACGGCAAGTTCCTGTGCTTCGGTCGGGCCGTAGAATGGTTTTCCCTGCGAATCGACGCCCGGACTCGCGTGGTCGCGGCCGACGATCAAATGGTTCGCACCGTAATTCCGTCGGATGATCGCGTGCCAAACCGCTTCACGCGGCCCGGCCATCCGCATCGCAAGCGGCAGCAGGGCAAGCAGGACGCGATCTTTCGGGTATGCGAGCTCGGCAACGGCCTTGTAAGTACGGACGCGGGTGAAATAGTCGATATCGCCTTCTTTGGTCATTCCAACGACCGGATGAAGCAGCAAGGTCCCGTCGATCGCATGAATCGCCCTCTGCGTCATTATCTCGTGGGCGTGATGGATGGGATTTCGGGTCTGAAAGGCGACGACGTTCGATCGGCCAAGCGATTTCAAACGTTCGCGGGCCTGCCGCGGCGTCAACCTCAGGTCTTTGAAATCGTAATAACCCGGAAGCCGCAAAACGCGAAGGCGGCCCGACAAATTGTATCTGCCCCAGCGATGAAGTTCCGAAACGAGCGGGTGACGAACGTCGAGTGTTCCGAAAACAGCGGATGCGGTACGCTCGCGGTCCCATTCGTAGATCTCTTCGACGTCCAGGATCGCGAGGAGGTCGTTCCGCGAATCCCGCAATGCAAGCGGGCTGCCAGCCTTGATCCCCTCGAGATCGTTGACCGAAAGCGTAACCGGGATCGGAAACACCATGCCGTCTGCAAGGCGCATTTCATCGACGACGCGTTCAAAGTCGCTCCGGCCCATGAACGCTGCCAGCGGCGAGAAAGCTCCGTTTGCCAGCATTTCAAGGTCGCAGGTCTCGCGATGGGTAAGCTGAATGGACGGAAGCGACGCAGCCAGGCCGAAAAGTTCGTCGTGTTCGGACGTATCGGCGATGAGGTTGACGAGCGTGCCGCCGTAAGGGCTGATCAGGGTCGAATTCTGGGGCATTTTGAGTTCTGAAGCTAAGAAAATGGTGCTCGGATGTACGTGACCGGCGTAATAAATCTTAGTTCAAATACAGCAGGTTGCCTAAATCGCGAGGCGAAGTTATTATTTTGCTACCGGATACAGTCTGGCGTGGGTGGTTGAGCTGTGGCTGATCGAAAAGCTTCAGATAGGCCCATTATGGGATCAAATATGATAGAGAAAGGCGTGGAAGTTGCTCCTGCGACTGGAAAACTTGGTGTTCTGTTGGTAGGGCTCGGAGCCGTAAGCACCACTTTGGTAGCAGGTGTCGAAGCTATAAAACGCGGCATTTCACAGCCGGTCGGCAGCCTGACGCAGATGGGCACTATCAGGCTTGGCAAACGGACCGACAATCGCTCGCCCAAGATCAAGGATTTCGTCCCGCTTGCGAACCTCGACAACATAGTTTTCGGTGCCTGGGATATCTTTCACGACAATGCGTATGACGCGGCGGTAAACGCCGGCGTGCTTGATAAAGACTTGCTCAATCAGGTCTCGGAACAGCTCGCGAGTTTGAAGCCGATGGCCGCTGTATTCGAGCAGAACTACGTCAAACGCATCACTGGCGAGAACGTAAAGACCGGCAAGAACAAGATGGAGCTGGCCGAACAGCTCATCGAAGACATCGCCAAGTTCAAGACCGACAACGGCTGCGACCGCCTCGTGATCGTCTGGTGCGCCTCGACCGAGATCTACGTCGAAGAGTCGGAAGTGCACACCTCGATCGAGGTATTCGAAAAGGCGATGTACGACAACGATCCGCGGATCGCTCCGTCGATGATCTATGCCTACGCCGCGATCAAGTCAGGCGTGCCGTTCGCCAACGGTGCCCCGAACCTGACCGTCGATATCCCGGCCCTGACTGAACTCGCTGAACAGCACAAAGTGGCGATCTGCGGTAAAGATTTCAAGACCGGCCAGACGCTGATGAAGACCATCCTCGCGCCGGGATTAAAATCGCGCATGCTCGGACTCGATGGTTGGTACTCGACGAACATTCTTGGCAACCGCGACGGTGAAGTGCTCGACGATCCGGAGAATTTCAAATCAAAAGAGGTGTCGAAACTTTCGGTTCTCGAACACATCTTCCAGCCCGAAGTTTACCCGGGCCTGTACGGTGATTTTTCACACGTCGTAAAGATCAATTACTATCCGCCCCGCGGCGACAACAAAGAGGGCTGGGACAACATCGACATCTTCGGCTGGCTCGGCTACAAGATGCAGATCAAGGTCAACTTCCTTTGCCGCGACTCGATCCTGGCAGCACCGCTTGCACTTGACCTTGCGCTTTTCATGGATCTTGCACAACGTGCGGGTATGAAAGGCGTGCAGGAATGGCTGTCGTTCTATTTCAAAGCGCCGCAGACCGCTCCGGGACTCTATCCGGAACACGATATTTTCATCCAGTTGATGAAGCTTAAGAATACGCTCCGGCACATGAGAGGCGAGGACCTGATCACGCATCTCGGGCTCGAATACTACGATTAGCCGCGATAATCCAGAATAATTTTCCGGATTTTCAAAAATCTTCTTGCAAATAACACAACTCGTGTGCTAACAAGGTAATAGGGACATTGCCGCTTTACTGGCGAAATTCAGTTACCCTCTGGACAGTCCCTGTTCAAAATCTAAAGTCCAGCCAACGAAACAAATATTGAAATCATCATTAGTGACGACGAATTTGCCTTTGCTAAAATAGGGCAAATACGTGTTTGATAAATCGTCATTCGGTTAGCGGAACCGCCCAATTGGTGTTGACGTTCCGGTGAGGAGATAGGTCAGATGAAAAACGACACGCCGAACAAAAAAGCAGGAGCTCCGAAAGGGGTCCTGTTGGATCCCGACAAGAAGAGCCCGCGTGCACAGGACTTTGAGGAAAAGCTGTCAAACCTGATCGTCGGTCAGGAGCGTGGCGTACGCCGTCTCAGTGGTCTTTATCAGATCTACCTTGCCGGCATGAATAACCCGTCGCGTCCGATCGGCACTATGCTCTTTCTCGGGCCGACAGGCTCAGGTAAAACGCGCGTCGTCGAGGCCGCTGCCGAGGTTCTCTTCGGTGAGCCGCACAGCGTCGTTAAGATAGATTGTGCCGAGTTTCAGCATTCGCATGAGATCGCAAAGTTGATCGGATCGCCTCCTGGATATCTCGGCCATCGCGAAACTTCGCCGATGCTGACGCAGGAAAACCTGGATAAAGCGCACACTGAAGACACAAAGCTCACCTTTGTCCTTTTCGACGAGATCGAGAAGGCCTCCGATTCACTCTGGCAGCTGCTTCTCGGGATTTTGGATAAGGCAACGCTTACGCTTGGCGATAACCGCCGTGTAGATTTTTCGAGATCTGTCGTTATCATGACGTCGAATCTCGGTGCCCGCGAAATGTCTGACATGATCTCGGGCGGCATCGGTTTTGCGCCGACGAAATCAGATCAGGCGAGACAGGATAACGAGATCGATACCAAGATCTACCGCACCGCTCTCGAAGCCGCCAAGCGGAAGTTCTCGCCGGAGTTCATGAACCGTATCGACAAGGTCGTGGTCTTCCGAAGCCTGAAGGAACATCATCTTCGCCGTATCTTGGATATCGAACTCATCTCTGTCCAGGATCGCATCACCGAATCGGCCGGAACAAAGTTCGTTTTCGAATGCACCGACGCGGCCAAGGAATTTTTGCTGCACGAGGGAATTGACCTCAAGTACGGAGCTCGCCACCTGAAACGATCTATCGAGCGATTCCTCGTTTACCCGCTCTCAAATCTGGTTGCGACGCAGCAGGTTGAAACCGGCGATTATGTTCTTGTAGATTTTGATACCGAGAAGGATGCTCTGATCTTTACCAAGCACTCCGGAAAACTGATCGTCAACGATCCCGGCTCGATCGACGAAGATGAAAAGCCGTTGACCAAGTCCGACGCCGTCGGTGCCCCTTTGCCTCAAGCTTCGGCCGCTCCGGTGATGAGCAAGTCAAAGGGCGAAAACAACGACGTGTAGCACTTGTTTTTTCGGGAATTGAACGGAGGCCTTCGTGGCCTCCTTTTTTATTTTGACCAGTTAAGGGATCGTTGTACCGCTTCGCTCCAACGCGACCGCTGATATTCCGCTGTATTGAGTGAGACGGTCGGCTCATATCGAGAGCCGGCCGTCCATTGCTTCGCCAGCTCTTCCCGCGACTTCCAAAACCCGACCGCAAGCCCGGCAAGATATGCTGCTCCCAGGGCCGTCGTTTCCTGCGTTTGGGCCCTAACGACAGGTATCTGCAAGAGATCGGCCTGGATCTGCATTAGAAGGTTGTTCGAGGTAGCTCCGCCGTCGACCCGAAGTTCGGTGAGTTCGGCATTGGAGTCGGCACGCATTGCATCGAGAAGATCGGCAGTTTGGAACGCAATAGATTCGAGTGCCGCCCGGGCAATGTGAGCACTGCCGGTTCCGCGCGTCAGCCCGATGATCAAACCTCGCGCTTCTTGATTCCAGTGCGGCGTACCGAGACCCGCAAACGCCGGAACAAAATAGACGCCGCCATTATCAGGGACCGAGCTTGCGATACCTTCTACCTCTGGAGCACTTCTGATCATCCCGAGCGAATCACGCAGCCACTGGATCACGGCCCCGCCGATAAAGACGCTGCCTTCGAGAGCGTATTCCGTCCGGCCGCCGATCTGCCAGGCAACCGTTGTTAGAAGCCGGTGCTTTGATTCGATCGGCATTTCGCCGATATTCTGAAGCATGAAACATCCGGTGCCGTAGGTGTTCTTTGTGGCTCCCGGCGAGAAGCAAGCCTGTCCGAAAAGAGCTGCCTGCTGGTCGCCGGCGATTCCGGCTATCGGAATGCCTTTCAAAAAGCCCGCAATTTCCACGTTGCCGCACATCTCTGACGACGAACGGACCGTCGGCAAGATCGCCTGCGGAACGTTGAAGATCCGAAGAAGATCGTCGTCCCATTCGAGCGAATTTATGTTAAAGAGTAAGGTGCGTGATGCATTGGAAACGTCGGTGATGTGCATGCTCCCGCCGGTCAGCCTCCAGACCAACCAGGAATCAACCGTGCCAAAAGCTAGCTCGCCAGCCTCGGCCCGGCTCCGAGCGTCGGGAACATTGTCGAGCAGCCAAGTGATCTTGCTTGCCGAAAAGTACGCATCGACTTCGAGTCCTGTCTTCTTACGGATCGATCCCCCGTGTTCAGCTCTGACCGAGTTACAAAGCTCGGACGTGCGCCGATCCTGCCAAACGATCGCATTATGGATCGGTTGGCCCGTCGAACGGTCCCACACCAAAGTCGTCTCCCGCTGGTTGGTCAATCCGATCCCGACAATATCCGACGCAGAAATGCCCGCTGCTTGGAGTGCCTGGGCGGCAGTTTCGAGTTGGGAACGCCATAACTCTTCCGGATCGTGTTCGACCCAGCCGCTTTCGAGGAATATCTGGCGAAACTCCTTCTGTGCCGTCGCGATTGCCTGGCCATTTCGGTCAAAAACGATCGAACGACTGCTTGTTGTGCCTTGGTCAAACGCTAGGATGTAGGACATTATCCCGAGAGTTTAAAGCCCGAGAATGTTTTTGGCAAAATCCTCGCGGAGGTATGTGTCGATCTCGTCCCTTACCCGACGAAAGCCTTCAAGCTGTGTCTCATCGTCGCCCTCGATCGATACCGGATCATCAAATGCATGATGCACAAGCCGGGTGCGAGCAGGGAAATATGGACAGTCGCCCTTGGCGTTGTCGCAAACCGTGAGAACGTAGTCGATAGGAACATTGCTAAACTCATTGACGGATTTGGATCGATTGTCGCTAATGTCGATGCTGACCTCCTGGAGGGCAGCGATCGCCGCGGGGTTGACGCCCACGGGACGTGTTCCGGCGCTATGGATCTCAAATCTGACTCCGCATATGTGTTTCAACAAGCCTTCGGCCATCTGGCTGCGGGCGGAGTTGCCGGTGCACAAGATCAGAACGCTTTTCTTTTCTTCGGTCATAAATTTTCAATCTGCAGCTGTTTCAGCAAAGCCGGATCGTTGCCGCAAGGCGACTCGAACGAGCAGGATCAGAACAGGCACCTCGATCAGCGGCCCTATCACCGCTGCGAACGCAACGCCGGAGTCGATGCCGAATACGGCAATAGCCACAGCTATGCCCAACTCAAAGTTGTTTCCGGCCGCGGTGAACGCGAGCGACGTGCTCTTCGGGTAATCGGCCCCGGCCTTTTTGGCCAGGAAAAACGCCGAAAAGAACATGATCACGAAATACAGAATGAGCGGTATCGCGATCCGCACAACATCGAACGGTATCTGGACGATGAGCTGCCCTTTGTAGCTGAACATTACGACGATCGTGAACAGCAGGGCGATCAAGGTGATCGGGCTTATCTTAGGGATGAAAACGTCGTTATACCACTCTTTCCCCTTGGCCCTGACCAGCAGGAACCGTGTGATCATTCCTGCAATGAACGGAATTCCGAGATAAATGAACACGCTCTCCGCTATCTGTCGGATGCTGATATTTACCTCGGCACCGGTAACACCGAAGAGCGGCGGCAGGACGGTAACAAACACGTAAGCGTAGATGCTGTAGAACAGCACTTGGAAAATGCTGTTGAACGCCACAAGCCCGGCGACGTATTCGTTATCCCCCTTCGCAAGGTCGTTCCAGACGATCACCATCGCGATGCAGCGGGCGATCCCGATCATGATCAGCCCGATCATGTATTCGGGTTTGTCCGGGAGAAGCAGCACCGCCAGAAAAAACATCAGAAGCGGCCCGATTACCCAGTTCTGCACGAGCGACAGCCCTAGGATCCTGGTGTTTCGGAAAACCGACGGCAGCTCCTCGTACTTCACTTTTGCTAGCGGCGGATACATCATCAGTATCAAACCGATCGCGATCGGGATATTCGTCGTCCCGACCTGAAATTGATTGATGAAATCTGCGGTTCCCGGTACGAGATACCCCAGGCCGACACCGATCGCCATCGCCGCGAAGATCCAAAGCGTGAGGTATCTGTCCAGGACGGAAAGTCTGCTTACCGGATTGGGTTCTGTTGTCGTCATTTCTTGATCACACGGCGGACTTGCTTTCCGCCGATCCTTTTAATTCCGACTCGATCTCAGCCGAAATCGCGCGGGCAGTCCGGCCCACGCCGATAAGTGTCGCAGAGGCGAATCCCGTCCAGTTGCCATATCCTGCCAACCACAGCAGCGGTTCTTTTATCGATCGATTGCCCCGCACGTCGACGCGGCCTTTTTCGTTCACGACTCCGAGCGGACGCAGGTGCTCCAATGCGGGCCTGAATCCGGTACACCAAATGACCGCATCGATCTGAGATTCACTTCTGTCCGGCCAAACGACCCCGGTTCGAGTGAATCGTTGGAACGGCCTGCGGGAGTGCAGGGCATTGCGATCGCGAGCCTCGCGAACCGGCGCTACCATAACGATATGCCCGAGAAGATCGGTCGGTTTGGAAACGGAGCCATTGCCGCTTGTGAGCGATCTGTATTGTGCACTGGCTCGATCGAATAACACTCGCCCGTCGACATCGTCGGGCAGATATTGCGGCTCTTCCAGCGTCACCCAAATGGCCTCCGTGCGCAGCGACAACTCCGCCATTATCTGAGCCCCGGAATTTCCGGCACCGACGATCATCACTGTCTTCCCATCGAACTCTTCCGGCGAACGGTAATTAGCGGAATGGATCTGCACACCTTCAAACTCTTCCCGTCCTGAATAATCCGGAATGAAAGGGTTCTGCCAGGAACCGGTAGCGCTAACCACAGCCCGGGATTTGAAAATTCCTTTCGTCGTTCGTATCTCGAATTCCCCTCCGAGGCGGGTAACCGTCATAACTTGTACCGGCCGGAGGACCGGGAGTTGATAACGTTCCTCGTATTGTGTCAGATACGAGATCACTTCGGCCCGCGTCGGGTAGCGGTCGTGCTTGCCCGGGAAAAGCCAGCCTGGCAGTGAGCTCCATTGAGCAGGCGAGAACAGCTGCAGCGACTCCCAACCATGCAGCCACGCACCGCCGGGTTCCGATTGACCGTCCAGAATGACGTAGTTCAAGCTGGTTCGGCGGAGGTAATAACCGACACTTAAGCCGGCCTGACCTCCGCCGATCACAACCACGTCGTGAACTGTATTTTCAGGTTCGATCATGCGTTACGTTTGCCGCTCCGCTGCACAGCAGCCCAAACCGGTGCAGCCGAGCCTGCTGCAGGCGGAGCTGAACGAGAACGACCCGACCCGCTTGTTCACCAATGCGAAGTGCAGCAGTCCTATGAACAGGCTCCCGGCCATCACCTGGATAGCCATCATTTCTCCCATCGAGCCGTAAGAGCCCAGGCTAAACGGTGACTCCAGGCTCCAGGCCGAAGCCGGCTTACTGCCGAAGATGAATGCAAACGATGCTACCTTCAGGATCGTCGCCGCAACGTGGAGCGAGTATTCCCCAGTCGTCAGCCCTCCAACCGATGCCCGGCTGTCTCCTTCCGAGAAAACGTCGAGCATTTCCACGGTCAACGCTGCGACCACGAAGAAAACGCCTGCCCAAAGAGCCCAGCCGCCGGAGTTCTGGTAATAGAGAAAATATGCGAGCGGGACCATTATCAGGGCAAATATCCCGTGCAGCTTGTGTTCGTAGATCGATTCCGGCCGCGTATGGAGCTTGTATTTCCACATGTGGAAGTAAAACAGGTCCACCGCCCCGACGATCATGAACAGGTTCAAAAATACGAATCCGAGAATGACTAGATGTTCCATTTCTATAACCTCCTGTTCGTTGCCGGGTTACGACCCGCACGTTCCACCGCCGCACGACGTTGCGGCCACCCGCGTTCCTTCGAAAAAGCTCTTCAGATTCGCGAGCGAATTCGCCACCCGCCTTGAATCTGTCGAGACCCTATCCTGCCGCGTCGCTCCGCCGTAGACAGCTTTCAAAACCGCCTCGACGATCAACGCCTTCGGTGCCGCCTTGTATTCCTGCCCCTCAAAATCCCAAACGCGGCAGAACGTATCGGTCCCGCTTATATCGCTGCACGATGAACAGTGGCTCTCGCGAACCTCCAAAGCAAGATCCTGCCCGTTAACGCGGATCGTCGGCGAGCTCACGAAACCAAGCTGCAGGGCCTGGTCGTAAGATGTAACGTGGATCTTGTTGAGTTCCACTTCCGCACCGGCGTGCCGAGAAGCGTCGAGATCTCGTTCAGCGCATCCTCGAGATTGCCCTCCGAGCCCTGGCACGGCACGCATGATTCGAGATCGAGATAGAGAAAATCTATCTTCACTGTTCTCGTCTCGATCGCAGCCGGCTCCGTCGCCGAACTGCCTGAACAGCCGCATCCGTTTGACTGTGTTTTCGTTTCCGTCATCTTAATTCTCCTTTAGCAAATTCAGTTTCCCTTTCGGGTTGCGCTCATGAAGACGGACTTTTTCACAAAAGGACGCAAAAAAAATTCAAATAACCGATTTCAATTCGAACAGCCGCCGCAATCCCGTTTTTGCGGCTCAAATTCGACGACCTTTCCTGATCTGCCGAATTCCACAAGGCAGCAGTCGAGAAGGACGTCTCTCAGCTTTTCTCGTCCCCGTTGGACGCGAGACTTCGCACCCGACAACGAGATATCGAGCCTTTCGGACAACTCCTTTTGCGTCAGACCCTTGATATCGGCGAGCATCACCGCCTCGCGGTATTTCGCGGGAAGTTCGCTGATCATCGGTTCGAGGCAGTTCAGCACTTCCTCTTCTAGGATAGAATCCTCCGGTTCGAACGCGAACGCCTCTGCGTCCTCCTCGACGGGGGTGAAGTCGGCCCCATTGCTGCGGTAATGATCCGTTATCGCGTTGCGGGTGGTTTGGAAAACCCAGGGATAAATTCTGTCCGGGGCACGCAGCTTTTCGATATTCTGATAGATCTTTATGAACACATCCTGCAAAATGTCTTCCGCGTCGGCATCGTTTCTCACCCGGCGGGCGATAAAGCTTCGAAGCCGACTACGGGATTCCTCCCAAACCCGGGAGACGATCTCATCAGATCTATTGTTCATAGCAGTACGATCAGGTTCTAATGCAGCGAGCTTCCTGTCTATGCTAACGCGTCATATATGTCTTGGCAAATATCATCGACGTGCTCGATGCCAACCGAGATCCTGAGCAGGCCATCCGAGATTCCGGCCTGGGCGCGCTCGTCTGGGGTCAAGGTGGCGTGCGTCATCAATGCGACCGGCTGGACGAGCGTTTCAACCCCCCCGAGGGACGTCGCGAAAGTGCAGACCTTTAGGTTGTTTACTAACGATTTTGCTGCTTCCGCCGAACCAACATCGACCCCAACCATTCCGCCGAAGCCGCTCATCTGCCGTTTCGCGATCTCGTGATTCGGGTGTGATTCGAGCCCAGGGTAATGAACCTCTCTTATCTTGGGGTGGTTTGCCATTACATTCGCCAACACGAATGCGTTTGTGTTGTGCCGTTCCATCCGGAGTGCCAGGGTCTTGATGCCCCTCAAAACGAGCCATGCCACCTGTGGTGCGATATTGCCGCCAAAGTACTTGTTCGCACCGTGCCTCACGTTCTCAAGGATCTCCTTTGAGCCGACGATCACACCTGCGGTGAGGTCGCTGTGGCCGCCAAGATACTTTGTCGCGCTGTGGATAACGGCATTGGCACCCAGATCCAGCGGCCGCTGGTTGAACGGGGTCGCAAACGTATTGTCGACGATCGTGGCTATTCCCGACGCCTTCGCGATCTCAACTACGCCTCCGATGTCGGTAATGCTGACCAGCGGATTGGACGGCGTTTCTATCCAGAAGAGCTTCGTTTCCGGGCGAACGGCCTCAGCGTAGCTGCTGGCGTCGGTCGCGTCCACAAAGGTGCTCGTAATTCCAAATTTCTCCTCGATATGACGGAGGAAATTGGTTGTTGTCGAGTACATCGACTCGGGAGCGACTATGTGATCTCCGCCTCTGACGACCGTCAGGACGGCAGCGGAGATCGCAGCCATTCCTGATGCGAGTGCGATCGCGTCATCGCCGTTCTCAAGTTCCGCCATTGCCTTCTCGAGGGCGGATTGGGTCGGGTTGCCGAGCCGCCCGTAAAAATAACCGGGCTTCTCGTAATTATGAATAGCGATGCCTTCGTCCGCATTGGGCAGAGCGAAGACCGAAGCGGGATAGATCGGCACAGAAAGTGCACCGAAATTTGCGTCACGGTCTTCGCCGGCATGAACAGAGAGCGTAAAGAAAGAATGGTCGTCCATCGAGCCTCCGGTTTAGCAGCAGGGTTGGGCAGTCGACGCAATGGTAGACGCCTTCTGGTCCGGCGTGCAACATGCGGGCGTGGAAAGCTCTTCGTGCTCTACCTTTTCACCGCAACCACATGCCGCGGCAACAGGCTCGGTGTTCTCGAGAACTACAAAAACTTCCCACTCATTGCCGTCCGGATCGCGCGCCCAGGTCTTGTCCTGCAATGCGTAACAACAATCCACCTGCATCTCATCGACGGTCAGAAGGCCCGATGCTTTCCAGCTCTCTCTCGTCTTAAGCACGTCATCAGTTGATGCGACCTGAATGCCAAGGTGCGAGAGCGTGCCGCCTTCGCTGTAGGGAACTTCATTCAGAACAAAATTGATCGGTGGATTTTGAACGTCAAATTTCGCGTAACCTAACCGAGGTTTTTCGCTTGTCTCTCCGGCCAGTTCGCGCACGATAGAGTGGGTTGTGGTATTCCCTTTAATAAATTTCATCGGCTCGATCCCGAACAGCTTGGTGTAAAACTCTACACTAGCCGTGACGTCCTTTACATTGAGAGAGATGTGGGGTTTAAGTGCATTTATTTGTGTCATATAGTAACTCCCTACTGAGAAATCATATATGCTCTAACATATATGTTAAAGCGAATATATCGCGGGATACCGAAGTTGTCAACAGAAATCGGCAACAATATGCTATTATTTTCATATGGACGCAAATGCTTTGGCGTATATGGAATCGTTTTACATGGCCTTGGCCGATAAGACGCGGCTTCGGCTGCTGAATCTGATGCGGGACGAAGAGGTATGCGTTTGTTTCTTCACTGAAGTCCTAGGTGACAGTCAGCCAAAGATATCGCGGCACCTAGCTTACTTGAGAAACGCAGGACTCGTTAAGGCACGGCGTGAGGGCAAGTGGATGCACTACAGCATTGTCGAGCCGGAGATGGAAGGCGGCCGTCGAGTTCTGGAGAAGGTTCTTGAGTGGCTCGATGATCAGGACGACATGCGAGCGGAAAGGCAAAAGTACAAAGAAGTATGCTGCTCGCCCGAGATCCTGGTGCAGATCGCCCGAACGCCGATTACATTTCCACTCCCTTTCGCGGCGACCGAGAACGAAAGCGATATCGAGTCAGAGACCGAATATGCGTATTCTGAATCAGGTCACAATGAGATCGACGAATTCCTTCTTTAGGATGGTCCGGGCTTAGGGTAAGGGCAGTGCCGACATCCGTTGCCGCAGCAAAACCCGCGTTGGCGAAGGAAGCGAGCCGTCAGGACCATAAGGCCGTTCTCGAAGTAATAATCGCGGCCTTCGGTGAGTTCTGGCTGCTTAGAGTCTTCATTTTTCAGATCGGGGCTGCTTTCCATACAACGCCAAAAACTCCTTATTCCCTTCAGCTCCTAGTATCGGGGATTCGATCACGCCAGCACAATGTAATCCGATCGATCCGGCGAACGCATTGATCTCGGCGACAACACGCTCATGTTTCTCGGGCTCGCGGACGATACCCCCTTTACCGACTTCGCCCTTCCCAACCTCGAACTGCGGTTTGATCAGCGTGATTACATTTCCGGATTCTTTCAAAAGCGGGATCAGAACAGGAAGAAGCTTTGTCACCGATATAAACGAAACATCCATTACCGCTAGATCGAATCTTTCCTCAATATCGGCGAGAGTAAGATTCCTTGCATTAGTGTTCTCTCGAACGTCGACTCGCTCATCATTGCGTAAGATCCAAACCAGCTGATTCGTGCCGGAATCTACAGCGGTGACCTTGGCTGCTCCATGTTTGAGCAAACAGTCGGTAAAACCGCCGGTAGATGACCCGACATCGATACACACATATCCGTCTGGCCGTATATTAAAATGGTCGAGCGCGGCTTCAAGCTTTAACCCGCCGCGTCCAACATAACGCGTTTCGGCTCCATCGCCCTTTATCCGAATATTTGCGTCGGGTGCATAAAGCTCTGACGGCTTGGCCACGCGTTTCTCATCGACAAGAACAGAACCTGCCATGATCATCGCCTGGGCTTTCGTTCGCGAATCCGCAAGGCCACGATCGACCACCAACTTGTCGATGCGTTCTCGCTTGGTCATAGCTCGTACCGTGAACCAAGCGATGCTATTCCGAAGCCGGCGACTTTTACTTCCTGCACTTTTCGGCGATCTTTCTGAACCAAAGGGTTGCTGTGGTTGAAATGGATGAAGTGGACCTTCGCTCTGTCGCGTGCCGCAAGACCCTTAAGCAGGTCCATCGTTTCTGTGACGAATGGATGCGGTACCTCGCTCATCGGACGGCTTATCTCGCCATCGGCATAAAAAGTTCCGTCGAGCAGGAGAAAGTCCGAGGCCTTTACAAGGTCGCCAAGGTTGGTCGCCCACTTTTCCCACTTGTCGATGTCGGGAATAAATATGAGAGTTCGCTTCCCGGACCTGATCCGATAGCCGACGGTCTCTGAAAACTCATCTCGATGCGGGACGAGAAAAGGCGCGACGCTAAGGCCATTGGTCAGCGAGACGGGGTTGCCGTCGGAAATTTCGCGCAGCTCAACGTTCTTCAGTTGAACAAGCTGCGACCACGGAGTGTTCGAGGCGAGCATCTGCTTCATGCGCGGCATCGCATAAACCGGAACGTCTTTCGCTCCCATTGATTCGCGGCCCAGATACATCAGCCCGGTGTAATGCCCGATATGCGCATGCGTCAAAAAGATGCCCGAAAGTGTACTTGAACGGTCACCGGTCCGACCCTTAAGAAACTCGAATTGTTCGGGAAGATCGGGCGTCGCGTCGAATATCCAGCGGCCCCGTGAATCCGGATCGACGAGAGCGATCGACGAAACCGACTCGCGCAGTGACCTGTCTTTCCAGGCACGCCGGCAGAACGGCGTGTCGCATCCCATCTGTGGAACTCCCGCGTCTTGTCCGACGCCAAGTACGACAACAAACGGAGACGCAGCAGCCGCATAAGAAGCGCCCAGAAACAATAACAGCAGTGTTAATATCGCTCGCATTTTTCCGCCTTCACGAAAGTGATATTCTATGCGCTAATGCAGACGGAAGGAAACCTGAGCCGATTCGCAAAGTTCGCATGGTTCGTCCTCGGTTACAACGTACTTGTGATCCTGTGGGGCGTATTCTTGCGCGCGTCCAAGTCAGGCGACGGATGCGGCCAGCACTGGCTTACATGTCATGGCGAGGTCGTGCCGTCGGCCCCAGAACTCAAAACGGTCATCGAATTTTCCCACCGTATAACCAGCGCCTTGGACGGGCTTATCGTCATCGCACTACTGATCTGGGCGATCCGAATTTGGTACAAGAAGCGCGATAGGATCTCCGCGTACATACTAAAGTTCACTATCGCTACGTTCGTATTTGTTCTGATCGAGGGAGCCTTGGGCGCTGGCCTGGTACTTACCGGCAATACCGCCGAAACGCTTACGCCGGCCCGGCCGTTCTGGATGTCGGCGCATCTGTTGAATACGCTGCTGCTGCTGACATGGCTGACCATTGTCGCGTGGTCGGCAACGACAGGCCAGCGCGTACGGCTGAAGGGAAATTCAGAGAGTCTCAAGTGGCTCGTTGTCGGCTGTGCCCTTCTATTTCTTGTTGGGGTAAGTGGCTCGATCGCCGCCTTGAGCAGCATGATCTTCCCCTCGGGTTCGATCGCAGAGGGCATTGCAAAGGACTTTTCGCCTACGTCACACACGCTGCTCCGTTTGCGCCCGTTCCACCCGATCATTGCGGTCGCCGCCGGTGTCTTCTTTGTGTTTTGGACGGGTTGGCTCAAACGAAAGATGGCAGATTCACCGTTTGTTGTTCGTTGGGCAAATGTCCTGTCGGTCTTGGTTATAGTCCAGCTTGCATTCGGGGCAATGACCCTTCTGATGCTTGGCCCCATTCTGATGCAGCTTGGACACCTGTTGTTGGCAGATGCGATCTGGATCGCCTTCGTTCTCCTAGCCCTGAACCTTCTTAGCGAGCAGATCGCTTCCGATCAGCCTTTGGATCGCCACTCAGCACCGGCTGAGACGAGATCATCGAGCGAAGCCTGAAGCTCGGCCAGCTTACGCTCGATCTCAATATCGTCCGCGTTTGGCGATACATAGATCGGCTCTGCGATCAACAATTTTGCCCGGGTAAATGGCCGCGGGATCTGCATCCGGTCCCAACTACCGACAGTTCGGAAGCTTCCGCATTCGACCACGAACGGCATTATCGGATTTCCGGTCTTTTTCGCAAGAAGGATCGCTCCGGGCTTTGCCACATATCGCGGGCCCTTAGGTCCGTCGAGGGTGAAGGCGGCGGCTGTTCCGCTTCGCATTACCTTGATCATATCTACTAGGGCGCCTACACCGCCGCGTGTCGAGGACCCGCGGATCGCTCCATAACCCAATCGCTGGATAAACCTCGCTATATATTCGCCGTCTTTGCTCTGCGAGGTGATCACCGCGATCCCCCGATTCCTAAAGAAGTAGGTCGAAGCAAAGATGCGGTCATGCCAGAATGCGTAGATCGGAAGCTTTTCCGCGTTGGTGATAGCCTCGAAATTCTCCCAACCTTCGATCTCATAGCGGATAGTGCGGCCGATTGAGCGTATTAATAGATAGAAGGCCAGGTCCGCCGTGCGGATCAGGGCGCGGTCGTTAAACCCGTAGTTTGACAGGTCGGACGGTGTAAATGCTTTGCGAGTTTCGGCGGTCACAGATAGAGAATAAGTACCGAGTAAGGTATTATTTTGCAACAAGTATAATTCACTTATCGTAAATGTAATTGGCCTAAATAAGTCCGCGAATGCAGAGAAAGATCCTTATTATCGACGATTACGACGACCTCGCAACCTCACTTCGCGATGTTTTTGACGCGGCCGGCCACGAGGTGGACATAGTCGCCAGCCGGGATCATGCGTTGGAAGTTGAAAACTTGGACGGTTTCGACCTGGTGATCACGGATCTCGACGTGGACAATCCTTCAAGGAAAGATTCGGTGAAAGCCGAGCCGATTGGTCGCACCAATGGAAACGGAGCAGCGTGCTTGCCTGATTTTCCAACCGGCGAGCCCGGCGAACACATTAAAGCCTTTAAGTTTTGTGCTTCTAATTTTCGGCGAGATGAATTCAATGAGGACGAGCTAAAGAACTTTGTCGAAACCGTCCTGAACTTTAAAAGTCAGTACGTCGATACGGTCGACTTAGTTAAGCAGATCCATGAAAAGATCGAGTTTGAACTGCCAAGCTCTATCTCGCCGATGCACTCGATCCTCGACTATCTGTTGAAACGCGTCGAGAAATTAGGCGTGATAAAACCTGAGCAATCTAATCTTTTCGTCGCTCTTGACGAGGCGTTCGTGAACGCGGTCAAACATGGGAATAAGTTCAATGCCCAGAAGCTTGTCCGGATCACCGCCGAACTATCAAGCAAAGAAGCTTCCTTTACCGTCGAAGACGAAGGCGAAGGCTTTGACGTAAACTCTATCCCCGACCCACTCGATCCCGAAAATCTCTTCAAAACCTCCGGCCGCGGCGTGCTATTCATCTACAACATCATGGATGAAGTTAAATACAACGAACGCGGCAACCGGCTGACAATGGTCAAAAAAGCGCAGGAAAAAGAGAAAATCTCCTAGCCGCGACCCGCTCCGCTCACTTCAACTTATCCAACTCAGCCCGTATTTCCTGATTCGTCGGCCTGTTCTTATAATCCGATTCAATTTTCGACCACAGGACATTTCTCGTTCTATCCAGAATGTAAACGGCCGGGTGCGGAATGCCGTAGACACCTTTGTCCACGTAAGCCTGGTCGATCAAACCGTAGTTGGCGATCGTCTTGTGTCCAGGGTCTGACAGAAGGGTGAACTTCACGTCGCCCTTTCCATCTTTTGCGATCTTGGTCGCTAACTCACGGCTTTTTTCGGGCGGATCGATGCTGATCGCTAGTAATTGTGCTTTGTCGTTTGTTGTCAGCAGTGATCGAAGCTCCGAAAGCTGCCTTACGCAGTACGGACACCAGTATCCTCGATAAAAAACAAGAACGACAGGAGCATCGACCTTGGACAATGTGACGGCTCCTCCATTTCCGCTGGTCAAGGTGAAATCGGGAGCGATGCTTCCAGTCACGACCTTGTCCGCCATTTTTTGTGCCGAAGCGAGTGAAACGAAGAGTACGAGGAGCGAGATTGAGATAACGAGTTTTTGCATATTTGTTTGTGTGCTCTGCAGCTGCATATAGTTGGATACCGATACTTTGCTAGAATATTCCCATTCCACAGCAGCTCGACCGGGTAAAAGTCCTTTGCTGACGTTATAATTTCCTTATGAAGGCAACCATCGCTCAGATTAATACCACAAACGGCGACATCGACGGGAACGTTGCCCGAATTATTGCGGCGATCGAGCAGGCAAAGGCCGACGGGTCCGATCTCGTGGTGTTCCCCGAGGTGGTGACGCACGGTTATACGTCGCAGGACTGGTTCCAGGATCGCGATATCATTGAGCATTCTCAAGACCCGCTCGAGAGTATCATTCCAGCTACCAAAGGTATCACTGCTATCTTTGGCACGATCAGGCCGAACCCAGAGCCGAATGGTCGTAGGATATTTAACTCTGCCGCCGTGATCTCGGATGGAGTGTTGCAGGGGATGGTCGATAAGACCCTTTTGCCTGAATATGACGTTTTTGATGATCCGAGATGGTTCGAGCCCAATCATTCGCCGCGGCGGCTTTTCAAGGTTAATGGCGTCAAGGTCGGCGTTGTGGTTTGCGAAGATTTCTGGAACGACAAGACGTTTTGGAAGGAACGGCTTTACGGCAGCGATCCGGCGGACGAGGTGATCGCGATGGGAGCGGAACTTGTGGTCTCGATCAACGCGTCGCCCTACAACAAGGGAAAGATCAAGCTTCGGTGCGATATGGTCGCACACCGTGCGAAGGCGAATAAGGTTCCGATCATTTTTGTTAATTTGATCGGCGGCAATGACGGCATTATTTTTGATGGAGCGAGCCTGATAGCCGACGAGGAAGGCGATATCATCCTGCAGGCGGCCGCATTTGAAGAATTTGTCGAGACAGTTGAAATAGATTGCCGCAGGCCCGATTCTCGCGGAATTACCGGCGATGAGATCGAGTCTATCCACGATGCACTGGTTCTTGGCATACGCGATTATGCCCGCAAGAACGGTTTTCAGAAATGCGTTCTTGGCCTTTCCGGCGGTATAGATTCGTCGCTGGTCGCGGCACTCGCTGCGGAGGCGATCGGCCCCGAGAACCTGCTTTGCGTTATGATGCCGACGCCTTTTTCTTCTGAGGGAAGCATTCTGGATTCACGGGAGCTCCTCAAAAACCTCGGGTGCGAAAGTCGGTTGGAGCCGATCTCGGAAGCATTCGTCGTACTGCTCCAGCAGATGAAACTGCAGCAGCCTACCAAAGGCGGTGATTCGCTCGCGGCCGAGAATATGCAGAGCCGTCTGCGCGGCGTTATCTTGATGGCCATCTCAAATTCAGAGGGCCGGCTGCTGCTTTCCACCGGTAACAAATCGGAACTAGCAGTCGGTTATTGCACGCTGTACGGAGATACGAACGGCGGACTCGCGGTTCTCGGCGACGTCCTCAAGACCGAGGTCTGGCAGATCGCCCGCGACATAAATAAACGTGCGGGCCGCGAGGTGATCCCGAACAAGATCATAGACAAAAAACCATCCGCAGAGCTTGCTCCCAACCAGTTCGACCAAGACAGCCTGCCGCCATACGAACTGATGGATCCGATCCTAGAGATGTATTTTGAACAGAAAGCATCACCCGCCGAGATCATCGCCGCGGGCCACGACGCCGAGCGCGTATATTGGATACTCAATAAGGTCGAGCATTCAGCCAACGAATTCAAACGCCAGCAACTCCCGCCAACGCTCATAGTTTCAAAAAATGCGATCGGCGTGGGACGCCGCCGGCCTATTACCCACAAATATAGACGCACGCAAAGTAGTAGACATTAGCTTCACCAAAAAAAGTCTGCAAATAACCTTGCCACGGTCCGTTCAATACACATCGGTGATCGCCGAAGTTATTCTACGGAGTTTTTATGTCGAGATTTGAAAGTCCGCTCAACAATATCAAGGTCGCTAGTCCGTGTTCTGCAAATTGGGACGAGATGTTCGGGAACGAGCGAAAGCGTTTTTGCGGCGAGTGTAAGCTGAACGTTTATAACCTTTCGGGCATGACAAAATATGATGCTGAGAACCTTCTCGCTGTTTCTGAAGGCAAGCTCTGTGTGAGATACTTTCAGCGAAGCGACGGCACGATATTGACGGCGGATTGCCCGGTGGGCTGGGCAAAGATAAAACAGCGATTGTCTGTCTGTGCTACCGCTGCCTTTTCATTGCTGCTGACCTTGCTGGGCGGCATTGCAAAGGTATCCTTTCTTAGCAAGAACTCAGACGCGGTGAGGCGTGTGATCATGCCATTCGCGCCGACCAAACATGAGGTTATGGGCAATATTGCGGTTCCCCAACGAACACCGACCGCTGATTCGAATAAGAAGAGTCTCGTGCAAATAAACAGAATTCCGGCAAAGCCCTAAAAGGTACCGGACAATAGATTCGCGGAATAGTTACGGCAATTATCTACGTTCGCGAATAAGAAAAGCCGCCAGCATTTTCATGCCGGTGGCTTTTCACTTTTCTCCAAACGTTGTCTACTACTGGCCTTTCGCGTAGTACCCTTGTCGAGCTCGGACCCGCATGCTGCCCG
>JANNNS010000075.1:0-2644 GCA_031398645.1 Acidobacteriota bacterium | reverse complement strand
ATCTCGTTAAATTTATTGCCAGGACCGTGTGAGGCCAGGAACCAGAGAATAATGGATATGGCGATGATTACTTTCCCGGCATCAAATAAAAAAACCTTTACTTTATCAATGATCATTAGTCCTACATTTTTCCAGCGCGGTGAGCGGTAGGGGGGGAGTGCACGTCGAATGCATGCCAGACCTGTGTGGGCGTCATTCCGGTTAGTCTATCGAGATGCAGCATCGGCGTCGCACCAAGCTGAAAATGCCCGTCTTTAACGAGAGCGTTGCCCACCAAGCCGACAAGCGGAGTCTGCGGCTGCTTTTTGAGATATTCGACCGCCTCCCGCATCTGATCTATCGGGAAGTGCTTTATTTGATAGCACATGACGGTTAGGTTGGTGTATGAATATTCTGCCACTCGTCAGTCGGTGATCACTTCTAGGTTGTCGATTATCTTATCAGCTGGCCATCCGTCAACTGTGAATATTCCTTCAGCCGAGATCCGCACGACGCCTTCAAAGTGATTATTGATCAAAACCTTGTCACCGTCGCATACAGGCTCACCGTCATCATCGAATAGTTCGTCACATTCTGTGTATCGATCAGGCATAAATTAGCGTAGCGCGCAGGTGAGAATATGTTCAAGACCCGGAGTATTAACGCCGATCCACCGGTGTATAGATTGGCACAATGGCCCATCTGTGCGACACTGGGAGCATGAAGATAGGCTATGCTCGCGTTTCAAGAAATGATCAAAATTTTGAGTTGCAAACCGACGCCCTTAAGCGGGCGGGTGCCGAAAAGATCTTTGTAGATAAGATCTCGGGAGCCAAAGCCGAAAGGCCGGGTTTGAATCAGTTGCTCGAAACGATCAGGAACGGAGATACCCTAATCATTTGGAAACTCGACCGTCTGGCCCGATCGCTTGAACACCTGGATGACCTGAGGAAACAACTTGAAAACCGCGGAATCGACTTTGTCTCGATAACGGAAGGCTTCGACACCACAAAACCAGCTGGAAAGCTTGCCTTTCACATCGTTGGAGCAATCGCCGAATTCGAACGCGACCTAATCCGCGAACGTACCAGGGCCGGACTTGACGCCGCCCGTGTCCGTGGCCGCAAGGGCGGGCGAAAACCGGTACTCACCGAGGAGAAGAAGCGCACTTTGGATTTGCTTCTGGAAAAGTCCAATGACTATCGATCCCATGCCAGGTCGCTTGGAGTTTCAGATCGGACCGTTAGGCGATATGCAAATGGATTCTACAATTGAACGACATGGATCTACGGCCTATACTGAGAAGCCATCTTACGGAAGCAGTTTAGTCATAACATGAACTCAGGCCAGGTGAAATCTCGTCAGCGCGTTGCCGATCATGGAGAGGTGTTCACACCTGCTTGGATGGTCGAGGCGATGCTTGATCTTGTGAAAGACGAGACCGAGCGGATCGATTCGCGCTTTCTGGAGCCTGCCTGCGGAAGCGGCAACTTTCTCGTTAAGATCTTGAAGCGAAAGATTTTGGCGGTTGAGTTCAAGTATGGAAGGTCGGAATTTGAAAAACGGCACTATGCTCTGCTCGGACTGATGTGCATTTACGGCATTGAGCTCTTGCCCGACAACATCGCCGAATGCCGGGCGAACCTTCTGGAGATCTTTGCCGGCTACCTGAATCTCAAAGAGACAGACGACCTTTATCGGGCTGCGTTCTACGTGCTCTCGCAAAATCTCGTTCACGGTGATGCAATGAAGATGTTGACTGACGACGGCCAACCGTTAACGTTCGCTGAATGGGGTTATCTCGGCAAGGGCAAGTTCCAGAGGCGCGACTTTCTTCTCGCCAGCCTCACGCAGTCGGCAGCCTTCAGTGCGGAAGGGTCACTTTGGGCGAATGTCGAAAAGCACGACATCTTCTCGCCGATTAAGACGTATCCGCCGATGACGGTGAGCGAATTGGCAGACGCGAGTGAGTTATGAACGATCAGGCTGGCTTTTCATTGCGAGGTCGGAACCCGGATGTGCTGACGTGCATTGCAAACCTGTCGAACGACGAGGTTTTCACGCCGCCTGAGCTGGCGAACCGGATGCTGGATACATTGGCTGAGGCGTGGGCGGCGGACAATGGCGGGGCGAACCTATGGGCGGACAGTTCGGTCCGGTTCCTTGACCCGTGTTCAAAATCGGGCGTCTTCCTTCGCGAGATAACCAGCCGTCTGACCGAGGGGTTAGCAAAAGAGATCCCAAACCTTCAGAAACGAGTCGATCACATCCTGACAAAACAGGTTTTCGGCATCGCGATTACCCATCTCACCAGCCTGCTCGCCCGGCGAAGCGTGTATTGCTCGAAACATGCCGATGGCAATCACTCGATCGCGAAGACCTTCGCTAATGCCTCAGGCAATGTATGGTTCGAACGTTTAGAGCACACTTGGGGCACCACAAAATGTGAGTTCTGCGGAGCACCGCGAGAAATACTCGAAAAAAATCGTGCGGACGAACTGGAGAACTACGCTTACGGGTTTATTCATACGAACGATATCGAGGCTCGCATAGCTGAGTTGTTTGGAGACGATATGCAATTCGACGTGATCATAGGCAACCCGCCGTATCAATTGGACGACGGTGGCCACGGTGCGAGCGCCGCGCCCATTTACCAGTTGTTCGT
>JANNNS010000055.1:0-5373 GCA_031398645.1 Acidobacteriota bacterium | reverse complement strand
CCACACGCCCGCCCACCAACACCCTACAATCCAGTTCCCACAGGCGTTGCAGCCCCGCATCGCGTGTCTCTTCACTGCCGCTGTACCTGGGGTCAAGCATTCGCACCGCGGTGTCGTACCCCACTACGAACCACGCACCGGGGAATAGTTCGCCCTTCTGTACAAAACGCGGGGCACGAGTCAGCCACAACGGGCCAACCGTGGCGAATTGAGCAGCTCGTTTTTGGATCACTTCATCTGTGAGATCCGGCTTGTCCACGTTCGACACACTCAGTTCAAAGTGCACGGTATGACCAAGCCGCTGACACGCCGTTGTCGCAAGCTGCATATGCCCGATGTGCAGCGGATTGAACGACCCCGGCACAGACGGGCGGATCATATCAGTTCCTCTTAGCTGGTTTCCTCGGCTTAAAGCCGCGTCTAAGGGCGAGCGTAAGAACTGGGAGCTGATCGGCGGCGGCCTCGGCATTCGCTGGGCCGCGATCGATGAGGACATTTCGGTCGAAAGTATGCTTCGGCTGCGCTAGAGGATTTTCATGTCCGCAACGACAATAGAATGGCTCGTCGTCGGAATTTTTTTCGCCTGCCTTTTTGCGATCTCGCTTGCCGAGGGCGGCTGGCTTAGCAAATTCAATCAGGTCCCGTTCGGCAAGGCGTTCGCGTTCGCATTTTCCACCAACACCTTCGCGATCACGATCGGGTTCTTCGTCTCGTTTGTGATACTGGCAGGGTTGATGATGCTCACGCTTGGCGGAGCGTTAAAGGACGTCCCCGATCTCGATTGGCGGCTGCTGACACCGGTGATCGTCGCTATTGTCTTCCCTGTCTTTTTGCTCATTCTCGCAAAACGCCTTGCACTTCGGATCTTCAAAATGGAGTCGGTAACGTCGCCTTGGATCTATTCCTCCGCAGCGTCCGTAGTATTTCTGGTGCTGGTTATGGCAGTTCCGACCGCATTCGTTTATGTCGCCCCTTTTTCCGGCGGCAAGGGTGTTCCACCCAAAGCTGAGACGCTCGGCGTTCCACAAGTCTGATGCGAAAGTTTCTCACCGCAAAATGGCATGACCTGATAATGGCCAATTACGAGGTCGACCCGGTGATGCTCAAGCCGCGAGTGCCGCTTGGCACCGAGCTCGACCTTCACGAGGGCAAGTGCTTTGTCAGCCTGGTCGGCTTTATGTTTCTGGATACGCGGGTGATGGATTTTCTGGTTCCGTTTCACGTAAATTTTGAGGAAGTGAATCTGCGGTTTTACGTCAAACGCCAGACCGACGAAGAACTTCGACGTGGCGTAGTTTTCGTCAAAGAGATAGTACCAAAAGCCGCGATCGCCGCCGTCGCCCGCACACTTTACGGCGAGCCATATGAACGCTGTGAGATGTCGAATTTTCGCGACGATGAGCACGTTCGCTACAGTTGGGAGAAAGATGGTTTTGCCAACTCAATAAGCGTCGAACGCGGTTTAAGCCAAGGCGTTCCTGCCGAAGGCTCCCACGGCGAATTCATAATCGAACACTATTGGGGCTACACAAAACGCGGCGAACGCCGGACCGACGAATACAAGGTAGAGCACCCAAAATGGGAACTCTTCGCCGCCGACCGGCCCAAGATCGATGTGGATTTCGGGGTTACATACGGTGAAGAATTCGGCTTTCTTTCAACCGCGGACCCGCATTCGGTCCTGCTCGCAAAAGGCTCGGATATTGCGGTTTATAAGGGTGAGAAGATCGTAGGTTAGGACTTTGCGGGAAACTGTCTTTATGATCATCGGCATCGTCGCAGTCTCAGCAAACAACGCCATTGGCAAGGACGGCAAGCTGCCATGGCATTACCCCGCAGACCTTAAACACTTTAAAGAAACGACCACCGGCCACGCCGTGGTAATGGGCATGAACACCTGGCGATCGATCGGAAAACCGCTGCCCAATCGCCTAAACATCGTTCTGAGCCGCTCGGCGCAGATCGACCGGGCCGAAAATCTGATTTTTCTCCGCAGCGAGAAAGAGGCGATCGACCTGGCCAAATATCTGAACTGCGACCTGTTTGTCATCGGTGGCTCTAAAACATACGCAGAGTTCTCATCGGTGATCAACGCCTGGATCGTCACGCGCGTTCCGGATAACGTTGAGAAAGCCGATGTGTTTATGCGCGAAGATTTTCTCGATGGTTTTGGACGGATCGAGACTCACGAGATCGCCGAAGGGCTAAGCGTGGAAACATTTCGCCGCTGAATCATTTTGTTGTAAAATTTCGGCAACAATCACAGGAGGCACGCATATGATGGGCGGAAGATCATGGGACGATTGGATCGAAGAATATGCTCAATCGCATCAGCATCCGATAAACCGTTTGACGCACAGTATCGGAATTCCGATGATCGCTCTGGCATTGCTGCTCGTCCCGGTAAGCCTTTTTGTTGGTGGGTTTTGGCGGATCGCGTTGGGCCTCTTTGTCATCGGCTGGGTGCTCCAGTTCATCGGCCACTATTTCGAAGGCAAACCGCCGGAATTTTTCAAAGATTATCGTTTCCTGTTCGTCGGCCTCCGTTGGTGGTTCAAGAAGGTCGTCGGCGTCAAATAGGTTGTTTCCTAATATTTGGCTAATAGCTGTTAGCTGATAGCTATCAGCTATTTTTAATTTTCTCTTTGCGCAAAGATCTCATCCTCGCACTTGATATAGGCACGTCCAGTGTCCGGGCCGCCTTGTACGATGACGCGGGCAATGTGCTGCCGCGAACGATGGTCAAAAACGAACGGTCGTTGACCGCTACGGACGACGGCGGTGCCGAGATCGACGCCGACGAAGCATTTGATCAGGTTGTCCGGGCCATCGACGACGTTCTCGCAAAATCGACGAACGTTAAAGGTGAGATCACCCACGTTGCCGCAAGCTGTTTTTGGCACAGCCTGGTCGGCGTGGATGAGAAGGGAAAGGCTACGACCAAAGTTTTCGGCTGGGCCGACACACGAAGCCGCGATTCCGTCGCGATCTTGAGAAAGAAATTCGACGAATGCGAGGTGCATAGCCGGACCGGCGCCCGTTTTCATTCAAGCTTTTGGCCCGCCAAACTTTCCTGGATAAAGAAAGGCTCTCCCGTTAACTGGAAGAACACGGCTCAGTGGTTATCATTCAGCGATCTCCTCGCCCTTCGCCTACTTGACGATTCCACAACAAGCGTATCAATGGCTTCTGCCACCGGTATCCTCGACCTCAGGCAATGCACTTGGGACGTTAAACTGCTGCGATATCTAAAACTGAAACCGTCGAGCCTTCCCAGGATCGCTTCTGATTCGCAAACATTTTCGTTAAACCAGAAATTCAAGAAACGCTGGCCCCGGCTTCAGGATTCTCAGTGGTTCCCGGCGATCGGTGACGGAGCCGCAAACAACATCGGCGCGGGCTGCCTTCAAAAACACAAGGCCGCATTGATGATCGGTACATCGGGCGCTATGCGCGTCGCATACAAAGGTTCGCCGCCGGAAAAGATCCCGGACGGCCTATGGTGCTATCGGATCGATCGCGAGCGGGTAATAATGGGCGGTGCCTTGAGCGACGGCGGCGGGCTGTATGGCTGGCTTAAAAGTCATCTTCGCCTTGCTGAAGATGACGATAAAACTGAAATCGAGATCGCCAAACGCCCGCCTGCAGGACACGGCCTTATTTTTCTGCCGTTCCTCGCCGGCGAACGCAGCACCGGCTATCACGAAGGCGCAACCGGTGCGATCCTCGGTCTGCGGGCCTCGACCGACACCATCGATATCGTCCAGGCCGCTCTCGAATCCGTCGCTTATCGCTTTGCCGAGATCTTCGACCAGCTAAACAGCGTCTGCCGCATCCGCGAGATCGTTGCCTCAGGCGGAGCCCTTCGCCAATCACCGGTCTGGACCCAGATAATTGCCGACGTTCTCGGGCGCAACATGTCGCTGCCCGACACAAGAGAAGTATCTTCCCGCGGAGCCGTTTTGCTTACCCTCGAAACAATTGGCAAAATAGAGAATATCGCGCAGATAAATACGCCGAAAGGTGCAAAGTTTTCTTCGGACAAACTAAAGCAGCGTATCCACGCTAGGGCACGAAAAGAGAGCGCCGGAGCTTATCAGAAAATCCTAGATCAGTAGCCAATTCCTCAATGACAACTGCAGCCAAAATGAAACGATCCACCGACATCGACCAGCTTTGTATCAACACCATCCGCACGCTTTCGCTTGATGCGGTGCAGAAGGCGAACTCCGGGCATCCGGGTTTGCCGTTGGGAATGGCACCGGCCGCTTACGTGCTTTGGACAAAGTTTTTGCATCACAATCCTAAGAATCCGAAGTGGTTCAATCGCGACCGGTTTTTGTTGTCGGCGGGTCATGGGTCGATGCTGATCTATAGTTTGCTGCATTTGACAGGTTACGACCTTTCGCTCGACGAATTGAAGAATTTCCGCCAGCTTCATTCGCGAACGCCGGGGCATCCGGAAAACATATTGACGCCGGGCGTCGAGATCACGACCGGGCCGCTCGGACAGGGTTTCGCCAACGGCGTTGGGATGGGAATGGCGCAAAAGCATCTCGAAGCACTTTTTAACCGCAAAGGCCATAACCTTATTGATCATTACATTTACTGCATATGCTCCGACGGTGATCTGATGGAAGGAGTCAGCTACGAATCGGCATCGCTTGCCGGCCATTTGAAGTTGGACAACCTGATCTATCTGTACGACGACAACAAGATAACGATCGACGGCCCCACCGACCTCGCGTTCTCCGAAGACGTTACAAAGCGGTTCGAATCCTGCGGCTGGCACGTGTCCGAAGTTGCCGACGGCAACGACCTCGCCGCGATCGAACGAGCCATCAAGGACGCTCAAAAGATAAAGGACAAGCCAAAACTGATCCGCGTTAAAACGATCATCGGTTTCGGAATGCCCAAGCAAGGTACATCAAAAGCACACTCTGATGCTCCGGGTGCCGATGCCGTAAAAGAGACCAAACGCAACCTCGATTGGCCCGAAAACAAGAGCTTTTTTATCCCGAAAGAGGTGCTCAGCCATTTCCGTTCAGCGGTAAAAAATGGAGCTAGGCTTGAGAGAGACTGGGAGGCAGCGGTCAAGAAATATGGGAAAGCCTTTCCCGACCTTGGCAAGACATTGAAGGACACCCGCACCGGTCAATTGCCCGATGGCTGGGAAGGCAGTCTTCCGAAATTTGACGGAGTTGAGGCAAAGGCGACTCGTGCGTATTCGGGCGAAGTGATCAACGCGATCGCCGACAGGATTCCGCAACTGATCGGCGGTTCGGGCGATCTGACACCATCGAATAACACTTATATAAAGTCATCGGCAAACTTTGCTGAAGGCGGCTACCAGAACCGCAACATTCATTTCGG
>JANNNS010000013.1:0-24390 GCA_031398645.1 Acidobacteriota bacterium | reverse complement strand
GGGATGCGACACTGCACTTCATTATTGGATAAATAATTTAGCTGATCATGAGTTCAAAGGCAGGTACGACGGTCATCCGAACGGCCCGAAATCCAGAAGTTATAGTTAATTTTCAACCGGAGCGCGTCGCGGCTCCGTTCTTTCTTCGCTGCGGTGCGATGCTGATCGACTATATTCTTCTGCTTATCGCGCCCGTGGGAATGATGCTTCTGAGTCGATCATTTGGCAACGACGGAGCACGCCTTGTCGGGGGAAGCCTTAACGACACAGGCTGGCTGATAGCGATACTGATCGGGCTGACGAATTTTGTGATCCTGCCTATTTTCAGCGGGCAGTCGATCGGTAAGGCGATCACCGGGCTCCAGATCGTAAGTTCAGACGGCGGCCGAGCGGGTGCCGCAAAGATAATCCTTCGTCAATTGGTCGGATACGGCCTTATCGCGGGAAGTTTAGGTGCCGGCTTTCTCTTTTCAGTCCTTAGTCGGTCAGGGCGTGCGTTGCACGATTATTTGTTCGGGACCGTTGTCATTTTCGCTGAGAGGAAGTACAAATAGCTGCTTATGCCCCAGTTGATCTTCAAAAATGCAGATCAGGTCGCCGAGGTCATACCTCTCACGAGACTGCGAACCACTATCGGCCGGTCGGCTAGAAGTGACGTGTGTATTCCTGACGCGTTTGCGTCCCGTTTGCATGCAGAGGTCCGAAAGGAAGGCGACGGTTATTGGCTTCAAGACCTCGGATCGGCAAATGGCACGCGATATAACGGAGCTCCCGTAAAAACCTCGATCCCCTTGCTTTCAGGGGGCGAGATCCAGATCGGCGAGACGACGATCATTTTTGACGATCAGAAGCCGGTCAATCTCTCGGCGTCGATGCTCATCTCAGACGGTACCGAAGCTCTTGATCCGTCTAAGACGATCTCGTTCCAGCACCGCCGCATACCGACGACGGAATTTTTGCAGGGACAATTCTCGTCCCGCAATGAACTTTTGGGCCTCATCAGCAAGGTCGGGGTCGCATTGTTGTCGGCCAGCGGCCTTGACGAAACGCTTAATCAGGTGGCGTCCCTCGTGTTTGAAGCTGTACCGGCTGAGCGCTGCGTCATAATGCTCCGCGATGAAGACAACGAAGGGGCGATGCAGATCAAGGTTGCCCGAATACGCGGCAAGGAGGAGATCATTGAAGAGGTGCGGGTCAGCGGCACTGTGATGGACATGGTTCTGAAGAACGGCAAATCAGTTCTGACCGCAGACGCCCAGCACGATCCGCGCTTTGCGAGCCAGACTATGGCTTTGTCTGGTATCCGTTCGGTTCTTGCCGTTCCGCTCAGCGTCGATGAACGAAATATTTTTGGTTTGATCTACGCTGATTCACCGACCTATGAAGCGACGTTTTCTGAGGAACATTTGAATATTCTGACGACGCTGGCCTCCGTGGCATCGATCCGGGTTGAGAATGCGACGCTGCTCGAAGAACGCCTCGAGCGGGAACGGATGGAACGCGAACTTGAACTCGCTACCGAGATCCAGCAGCGTTTCCAGCCATCCGGCCCACCGATTATCGAGGGATATGAGTTTCAGGGCATTTCCTTCTCGTGTTACGAGATCGGCGGTGATTATTACGACTTCATTCAGCGCCCCGACGGCCGGATGCTGATAGCCCTGGGCGATGTCTCAGGAAAAGGGACTGCGGCGGCATTGCTGATGTCCAGCCTTCACGCCGCGATCCATGCTCAGATCTCGGCAAAGAGTTCGCTCGATGAGACCGTAACGTCGGTAAATCAATACCTCGCCGAGAACACACCCTCGAACCGCTTCGTGACGCTGTTCGCAGCAGAACTCGATCCTGTCAGAGGCTCTCTGAAGTACATCAATGCCGGCCATAACCCACCGCTGATCGGACGATTGGACGGATCTATTGAGCAGTTATCCTCCGGCGGATTCCCTCTCGGCATCATTCCGGCGGCCGAATATGAGATGGGAGAGATGACTTTATCGCCGGGGGAATCATTGGTCATTTACTCAGATGGTGTGTCCGAGGCAAACAATCTGGCGGGAGATGAATTCGGGCTGGATCGACTTTCATCGGTGATCAAGGAAAATCTGCGCTCGTCTGCGGCAGGCCTCAGAGACAAGGTTGAATCTGCCCTGTCCTCATTTACGCAAACGGCACCGGCAAACGACGACATCACGCTCGTGATCGTAAAGCGGGTCTAGGTTCGGTCGAGTTCAGCATATAGCCAGGCCTTCGCCATTCTCCATTGTCGATTGATGGTCGGAACACTGACGCCGATCACCTCCGCCGTCTCTTCTATCGAAAGCCCTCCGAAATACCTCAGTTCAACGATCTTCGCTTTTTGCTCGTCAAACTTGGCCAGATTCTCCAATGCGTCATCGAGCGCGATCAGGTCGGCTGATCTATCGTGCGATACGACCAATATCTCTTCCTCCAACGGCATCTTTTCAGCATCGCCGCCGCGCTTCTCAGCCGTGTGCTTGCGGGCATGATCCATCAAGATGCGTCGCATTACCTGTGCGGCAATGCCAAAGAAATGCGCCCGATTCTGCCAATGGACCTGCTTCTGGTCGATCAGCTTCATGTATGCCTCGTGGACCAAAGCCGTCGGTTGCAGCGTGTGGTCCGCCCTCTCTCTTCGAAGGTAGCTGCCCGCAAGTCTGCGGAGTTCGTCGT
Source organism: Acidobacteriota bacterium (assembly GCA_031398645.1). Taxonomy (GTDB): domain Bacteria; phylum Acidobacteriota; class Blastocatellia; order Pyrinomonadales; family Pyrinomonadaceae; genus OLB17. The sequence continues at coordinate 21,699 of JANNNS010000013.1, read as the reverse complement.
AAATGTGGGGAAGTATCTGATTGACCACGTCTTTGTTGCCGCCGGTCAACTCGATCAGCATTTGTGTTATTTCGCTTGGATGTTTATCACTCATCGTTCTTGTTTGATGCCGAGATTATAGGCAAACGTAAAGGGTCGTGCAAACGATTTCACAAAGTTCTTGATACCTTTTCTCAGCCTGTGACGCGTTAGATCATGACGGCACGCTAAGGCCGCTGATACCCGAGATTGTACGGAGACCGATCATGAATAGAACACTATCGATCCTTATCTTGGCCACCCTTACGGTCATTTTCTCAACTGAAGCATTTGCAGATGTAAAGGTGAAGTCCAAGCAAACCGTTGGCGGACAAAGCTACGAGACCACCACTTACATAAAAGGAAAACGTCAGCGGAGCGAGACGATGAGCGGAATGGTTACGGTCACTCAATGTGACCTCAGGCGCGGTATACAGATCAATACCAACTCGAAGACTTATATGGTCAACCCATTTGCCACATCCGTTCAAACAACTGTGAGAACCAAAGATTCTGGGCTAGACAAAGAAGGCGTGATTGAAACAGGCGGGCGCGTGACGACGACGATCACGACCAAAGACACGGGCGAACGCAAGCAGATGTTCGGATACACTGCACGGCGACTCATAATTACGATCGAGACACTATCCTCCCCGGACGCATGCAGTAAGTCCGACACAAGAATGCAGACCGATGGATGGTATATTGACGCGGCATTTGCTCTCGATTGCGACGGTGGTTATGGCGGCTTCGGCGGAAGCAACGGACGCTCGGGCGGATGTCAGGACAAGTACGAGGTTAAAACTGTGGGAACGGCAAAAAGGGGTTTTGCGGTCTATGAGAAGACGTCGATTCTCGATGGAAACGGACGCGAGACCTATGCCATGATCAACGAGGTGGTCGAGTTTTCTAATGCAACTCTCGATGCATCACTTTTTGACGTACCGTCCGGGTTCCGCGAGGTCAACGATGCGTCGCAAATGTACGCTGCCATTTCCACGCAACCAGAGCCGCTCTCAGCATCGTCAGGTTCAAGCGGCTCAATTCCTGCCGCTACGGTCGCTAAGGTGTCGCCCGAACCGGCTACGCAGCTCATGCCGAAGAAAGCAGGCACAATCAGGATCGGCGTCGCAAACGTTAAAACCGGCGCGGTCGGCGATAGCATTTCTCCGGCCGACCTCGCTGCTGCTGTCCAGAACGCCCTCGGCAAATATCTGAATGCTCCCAATGTGGAGGTCGTTCCGATACAAGCGGTCGTGCCATCCGCGATAAGCACGGAAGCTACTGGGAAAGATTGTGATTTTGTCGCTTTTCTCACGGCGTCCCATAAGAAAGGAAGCGGAGGTTTTGGGATGTTCAAGTCGCTTGCTCCAATGATCAGCAGCGCGGTGCCTCTTGGCGGGAATAATGTTGCTTATTCAGGGAATGCATCGTCGCCCACTGCTATCACAGCTCCCAGTGTTTCTGCTAGGGTGAAGAGTAAGGACGAACTTACGCTTGACCTTCGCCTAGATCTACCTGCCGGAGCCGCGGTGCTGGAGCGATCGATTAAGGTGAAGGCAAAAGCAAATGGCGAGGACATCATTTCCCAAGCCGTCGAACAGGCCGCTAAGGCGATCGTTGAGGCGTTAAAAAAATAATCAGTAGATGGTGGAAGCGGAGGATCATTGTGCCTATACATGGTTATCCGCTAAACCGGCAAAATGGCGATCGTCATCGTCACGGCCTTTGATCTCGGACTTCCTGACCGATGTTTCAAACGGCAAGGGGACGCTCGGAAGGCGGAAAGAGGACAGCTTTTATCGCTGTCCTCTTTTATTTATACAACTTGTTGATGATCGGATTCGCGGTGCGTCGCAGCAGATCGACGTACCGCGGGTCACCCCGAATTACATCCAGCCGCGGCTCCGTTCCGAACCATATCATCCAGGCACTTTTCTCATCCTGGGCATCATTTAAGAACTTAAACGCAAGGTCAATATTTCCGGCTGCTAGATAAGCCATCGCAAAAAAATACGGAGGGACATAGGTGTTTTGCGCCGCGGCCTCTAATGAACCGATCACATCGTTCAACTCCTCATCCTCACCATTCGCGGCCAACGCAAAACAGAGGTTGTAAAGAGGCAACGTTGACCCTTGCGACAGTTCCACGGCTCGCCGGGCCGCCGCGAGAGCAAGCTCGTTCTCACCTGTCTGTAGGAGAATATTTGCCTTCTGCAGACTCGACTGCATAAATTCCGGGTTCATAAAATAGATCTCGTCAGCCTTAGCCATAGCCTCGCCGTAGTTTCGCATCTGGTAGAAATGCCACGCGGAAAGGACCTTCGGTCGCAATGACATGGGATCCAGCTTTTCCGAAAGAACTATCTCCTTGGTGCCCTCTTCGAATCTCCCGGTGCCCACGAGAAGTGCAGAGAGCCATTCGTGCCCAAGCGCATAATTCGGATTCAATTCGATCGAACGTCGATAGCTGACTTCGCACTCATCCCAACGCTGCATATTCGAATAGTAAAGGCCGATCGCTGCATGAGCCTCGGCTAGCTCGGGATCGATCTCTAAGGCCTTCTCCGCAGATTCCAGAACGTGAGGAAGGGCGATCGTGGGCGGAAAGAATCCGTAGATGCAAGACCATGCGTAATAATCAGCAACCCCAACGTGGGCAAGTGCATATTTCGGGTCGAGCTCGACCGCTCGCTGAAATGCAGCAAACGATTTTGGGAAGGAGTCAGGCGTGAACTGGTTCCAGAAGTAACGACCCTGAAGATATGCATCATGGGCCTCAGGCACGTCAGTCCCGCGTTTCGAGAGATTCTGACGTTCTTCGCCAGTAAGTTTCGGAACAAGTCGGGACGTGACCTGCTCGGAGATCAGGTCTTCTAACTCGAGCACGTCCCTATTCGTTTCAGAGAAGCTCGCTGACCAGAGAGTTGAGCCTTGTTCGACGCACAAAAGCTGTGCTGTAACCCGAATTCGATCGCCGATACGACGGATTATCCCATCAACAATGTACTCGACACCCAATTGGCGGCCTGCCGCAAACGGATCGGCGGAACTGGAAGTGAACGGCAGAACCGAACTCGTTGGGCGAACAATAAAGCGTCCAACATTCGAAAGGCGCATCGTCACGGCATCCGCGATCCCAAGCGTGAGATACTCATCTACGCCATGGTCGCCAGTATCGTGCATGCCCACGCTTTTGAACGGCAATACCGCGATCGAATGTTCGCGTTCTCCCGTCTCACCGGTCTTTCGGTCTTGAAGAATTGGATTTCCGATCCGCTTAAGCAAGGACACGTAACGCTCGTCACTGCGAATGGGATCCAGCTTTGGCTCGACTGCAAACCAGATCATCCACTCATCTCTCTCTTCAAACGCCTTCTCGAACCAAACGAAAGCTTCGTCAAATTGCGCAGCTGCGACATGCGCCATAGCAATAAAGTACGGCTTCATATAATGTTCAGCTCGAGTAGTGTGCAGCTTTTGAAGAATGCTCCGGACGGCCTCCTGATCGTTCTGGCGGGCACGAGCAAAGGCCAGCATATATCTAGGCAGACCCGACCTGCCCCACGTCTCGGCAGCCCGCCGCAGTCTGAACACGGCATCCTCCAGCTTTCCGATCTCGATCAACGCATTTCCCAAATGAAGATCGCCCTGGGGAAAGTTCTCCTGCATCGAGCTGCCCTTTGCAGCTGAGCTAACGGCCTCAGGAAATCTTCGGGAAAGGTAAAGCGTCCAAGATGTCATCAGTATCGCCCTCGGCGAAACAGGATCTAATTCCTCCGCTCGTTTTATTGCATCGACAGCCTCGTCGAACCGGCCTTGCGACAGCAGGTAGTTGGAGTAGGCCTCATGACCAAATGCCAGATTTGGATTCAGCTCCAGAGCCTGCTTGATCAGCGTTTCTGCCGCGATCCAGTTCCAGTCATAAAGCAATACCGTAAATGCGAGGCCGGCATAAGCCTCACCGAGTGATCCATCGATCTCAAGGGCCCGGTGAAGTGCGGCCTGAGCCTTTGAGAACCCTTCTTTACTCGGGATCTCACCGAATATTGCGGACCAAATGTAATAGTCTGCCAGGCCGATGTAGGGAAGCGGGTACTCAGGATCGATCGCCAGGGCCTCGTTAAAAGCATCTACAGCTTTCAGCAAATGAGCATCGGTAAATCTGCTCCAGAAGTAGCGTCCTTGAAGGTACGCCCGGTAAGCGCCGGGCTCGTTAGTTCCGCGCCTCTCCAAGCGCTTTCGCTCATCGCCTGAGAGTTCGGGAAGCACCGACTGTGCGACCTGTTCCGCCATACCGTCTTCAAGATCGAGCAGATCCCGCAGGTCCTCGTCGAAAGCCCTTGCCCACTTCGTCGAATTGCTCTCAACGTCGAGAAGCTGGACTGAGACCCGAATGCGATCAACTGATCGGCGGACGCTGCCGTCAAGGACGAACTGGACGCCCAACTGCGTTCCGGCTTCCATCGGGCTGGTATCCGAGAAGGGCAGCACGGAGCTCGTCGGGCGTACCACGATCCGGCTAATTCCGCTCAACCGCGTGATAAGGGCATCGGCCAATCCCACGCCGAAGAAATAGTCCCCGGTGTCGCTGGTTTGCTGTCCAATGAACTTAAAGGGAAGGATAGCAAGTGAGGTTTTGGTAGAATCGTGAGTAAATTCCGCCACTCCGCCGCTCGGGAAAACCTCAGCGTTCACCGGCCGGCCTTCGAGAAAATTGGTTATATCATCAGCCAGTTCGGCCACCGAGGAGTAACGCTCGCTCCGCTCCTTACGAAGGGCTTTTAAGATGATCCTGTCGAGATCGCCCCGAAGTTCGAGCCTCAGAGATTCGAGCGAGCTGCTTCGTGCCCGAAATATCGTGTCGAGGGTTTCGGTCTCACCATAGATCGGAAGGACTGACGCCTCGCTTGAGAGGCTGCCGCTCGGCGCAGTTGGCGGCTTCTCGCGGACGGCACGTTCCAGGCCGTCGGCCTCGTTCCTATTGAACTCATACGGTCGATGGCCGGTAAGAAGCTCATAGAGAATCACGCCGAGTGGGTAAACATCGCTGGAGGTCTCAAGGACCTCACCTCGTAGTTGTTCCGGCGACGCGTATTCGGGCGTCATAACCCGAAGCTGCGTCGCTGTAGGCTCACCGTCAGTCTCCATAAGGTCCGGATCGAGGACCTTTGCTATGCCGAAATCGAGGAGCTTGGGCTTTCCCGCACTGCTCACCATGATGTTTGATGGCTTAAGGTCGCGGTGGATGATCTGCAGTTCGTGGGCCGCATTCACTGCCCAGCAAATACCACGAAACACTGAAAGCCTTTCCCTTATGCTCAGCCTTCTCTCGTCACAATATTGATAAAGAGGCTGTCCGACGATGAACTCCATCACAAAGTATGGCAATCCGTCTTCGGTAGACCCGCCGCCAAGGAAATAGGCAATATTTGGATGATTTAGCGCCGCGGTTATCTGGCGTTCCCTCCGAAAGCGCTTCAATATCAGGTCAGTATCCATCCCTCGCTTTATCAGCTTAATGGCTACCGTTTGGTCGAACTCTCCGTCCACGCGCTCTGCCCGATAGACCACACCCATTCCGCCGCGGCCGACTTCTTCGTCAAGGCGGTAAACGCCCACCCGGCGTCCGATCATAGAATTTTCGTGAATGTGTTCGGATCGATCCATGAGGAAAAAGGGAAGAGAACAATACAGTCATTCTCTACTACTTAAAAATAGTGGTCAAATTTCCAAAAGAGGGAATTATGGGCTTGGAAAAACTAACGAAGCTTATTCATTAAGGCTATGTAACGCGGTTCGTTCTTCAGGTTCACAAGACGCGGATCAACTGCAGAAAAATTGAAGGAGTGGCCACCGGCGGCAGCCGAGCGTTCAAGCCAGTCGAGAGCTGATTCCACGCGTCCCAGCGCATTGTTGGAAAGGGCGATCTCATACGCGAAACCGAAGGGATTTCCGCCAACCGTTTGAACCTTGACCGATTCATCGAGCTTTCTCTGAAGCTCCTGACTGTTTCCGTCGATGGCTTCCACCTGCACTTGCACGACTTTCCAGCCCGGCTGATCAGGTGCACCACCGGAAAGCTCGGTTTCTTTCGCAAGTGCGGCTTCAGCATTGGCACGGTCACCTAGGGCCGTGTATGACCAGCGACGAACCTTGTACGCGGGCACAGATCGAGGATCCAAAGAGATCGCGGCATCCGATTCCGCAATGGCTTTTGCAAAATCGCCGAGATGAAAATGGACCACGCCGGCGGCCGATCTTATCGCGGCTGCCCTCGGGTCAAGCCTTTTTGCGATCTCGATCTCGGTCTCCGCATCAACTTTTTCGCCTTTGGCCGCAAGCGTGAGTGCAAACCAGTGATGAGCCTGGGCATAGGACGGATTTACCTGGATGGCACGTCTAAATTCAAGCTCTGAACCTGCTCTGTCCCGATCGTGGAAGAATTTGATGTAAGCGAGGGTCGCATGTGCTTCAGCCAGGTTTGGGTCAATTTCGAGAGCGCGCATGACATTCTTCTTTGCCTGCGGATACGCATCGTTTGGCGGGGAAACGGAGTAGAGGTTCAATAGTGAAAGTGCGTCCGCCAAACCGACATACGCAAGAGCGAAGTTCGAGTCTTCCTTCAACGCCAATCCGAACGTCGCGGCTGCCAACCTCAAACCATCCTCGGATCGATCGGTCATTTCCGACCGCCCGCGAAGGTATAAGTTATACGCCGAAACACTTCCGGTGTAACTGCGTTCTACCTGCTGCCGCTCAAGCGGAAGGGGATCGATGCCTAATGAGGTCCACACTTTCTCGGCTATCTGAGTCTGTAAGCCAAAGAGGTTGCCATCTGAAGCGTTAACGTTCTCTTGGAATAATACCCGGCCATCTCGAGTATCCAGAAGCTCCGCGGAAAGCGTTGCCCCTTCACGGGTTCTTTCGACCTTTCCTTTGAGAACATAGGCGATGCCGAGATTCGGATCCAAATTGCCCGGTTCTGTATCTCGCAACAACCGACCTGTGTTTGCCGAGATGACTTGAAGGCTTTTAACGTTCCCGAGCTTGTTGGTGAGTGCATCCGCTAGCCCGACACCTAGCTGAGAATCTCCCGCCTGGGAACTTTGAAATGGAAGGACGACGATACTGGAAGCCTGAAGACGAGCGGGCACAACGGGGGATGGGCCTGAAGATCTATACCAATTGAATCCCACCAGACCCGCAGTCAGAAATACCAAGATGGCTGCGGCTGCTGCCGCAAGCGCCTTGACCGAAAGCCGCCTCTCCGCCGGTGTTCCTATTCCGTCGCTCGTTATGTCGACATCCTCGATCACAAGGGTCGTCAAATTGTGTAGATCTTTCTCCTCCGCACGGACCGTCACAGTTGCCGTACTCGACGCCGAGAAGCTGTTGAAGAAAGGACGGTAACCCGTTCTCTCCAGGATCGCCTCAAACCGCGGGTCGCCGCGAAGAATGTCAAGAACAGGGTCAACGCCCATCCAGTTGAGCCATGCTTCTTTCTTTTCTGCCGCAGCCGACAAGAGTTCAATGGCCTTTTCCTTGTCCTTCAGAAAACAGTAGCTGAGCGCGAGTTGATATGGCGAAACATATCGATCAGAGGCCTGCTTCTCTAGTTCAGCGAGTTTTTCGTGGGCGACTTTCTGCTGCCCGTCGGCGGCATAGCATTCCGCTTCAGCGAGGATCGAGAATATGCTCTCACCCATGAGCTCTTGGGCCCGCTTGTTCTCGCGGATCGCGGATCGCGTTTCGCCCTGCATACGCTGGACCTTGCTCAGCCCGTAATAACCAAAACTGTACGAAGGAAATTCGGCGATGAGCTTTCGATAGGCGGCAGCGGCTTCATCATAACGTCGAGCGTAATACAGCCCCCAGCCAAGATTGTGGTGGTTAAAAGGTGTGAGAGGATCAACCTCGAGGCTTCGATTGGCATACTGCAAGCCCTCTGCGAATCGTCCTTCGGTATACATGACGATCGAATACCAGACGTAAGCATTTGCGTTGCTCGGGTTCAGCTCGATGGCCTTCATCAGATGATGTTCAGCCCGTGACCACTCATAATTGCCCGCGTGCAGCGAAAAGCCCAGGCTTGCATGGGCTTCTGATAGCTTTGGATCAAGTTCAACGGCTTTCTTTGCGGCCTCGACCGCGGGAATAAAACACTCCTGCGGCGGCAGCACACCCAAGATACCGAGCCAATTGTAATAGTCGGCAATGCCGGCGTGTGCATGTGCGTATTCCGGATCGGCAGCGATCGCACTGTGAAAGCTGACAAAGGCCTTCGCAAAACTGTCCTCGGTAAACGTATTGAAATAGTAGCGGCCCCGAAGATAATGCTCGAAGGCTTCCGGGTTATTCGTTCCGCGCTTGCCGAACTCATCGCGCTCGTTCGTTGTCAACTGCGGCAGCAGTCCCTCAACAACCTTAGTTGAGAGCTTGTCTTCCAACGAAAACACGTCAGATAGGACCTCATCGATGGATGTTGCCCAGACTGCCGCGTTCTCCGCAACGTTTAGGAGCTGAACCGTTACACGGACCCGATCATTCGCTTTCTTGATGCTTCCATTGAGGATGAAGTCCACATTCAATTCTTTGCCGGCTTGAACAGGATCGAACACTCCGTCGCCGAAGGAAGATATCGAACTCGTGGGCCTGACCACGAATCTGCGGACCTTGCTGAGACGTGTGATCAACGCGTCTGCCAGCCCAACGCCGAGAAACCGGTCGTCGGTATCCTCGTTCGAAGCAAGGTTTAGAAAGGTAAAGGGCAGTACCGCGAGGGCCTTGCTGTCCGGAGAACTGCGGAGCATCGGATCAATGTCGGCAGAGCTTCTCGGCGAGTATTTAGGAGCAGACACCTTCGCTCCCGACAAATGGCGGGAGATGTCCCTTGAAAACTCCGAAACCGAAGCATATCTTGCCTCAGGTTCCTTCGAAAGAGCCCTCATAATGATGTCGTCAAGGTCTCGGCCCAATTCCGCGGCAAGTTGTCCCGACGTTGTTTTCCGAACAGCGAGATAGTTCAACTCACTATTCACGTACTGCGGAAGCAAATTCTCAGTCTCGCTGAGTATGCGGCTTGGCAGCTTCGGCATCGTGTTACAGATCACGTACGTGACGTCGTGCAACGCTCGTCCCGTAAAATTGTAGGGACGATGCCCAGTCAGGAGTTCGTAAAGCAATACTCCAAGCGAATAAATATCGCTCGCGGGCGTAACATCATAGCCTTGAACCTGTTCCGGGCTTGCGTAATCTGGTGTCATCATCCGAAGCATCGACGCGGTCGGATTCATCGATTCGTGGATCAGATTGGGATCCAATATCTTAGCAATGCCGAAATCAAGAAGCTTTGGCGACCCGTTTCGGTTTATCAGGATATTGCTCGGCTTTATGTCACGATGGATTATCTGCTTGCCGTGGGCGTATTCGATCGCGGAACATACCTTCTGAAACAACTTCAATCGCTCACGAAGTTCCAATCGTCCGCTATCACAGTATGTGTAGAACGTCTTCCCCTCGACGAATTCCATTACGAAGTAGGGAACTCCCTCAGTGGTCGTGCCGCCATCCAATAGCCGGGCGATAAAAGGATGTTCGAAGGAAGCGAGGATCTGCCGCTCGTGACGAAAACGCCGGATAATGAAGTCGGAATCCATGCCGCGCTTGATCAGCTTGATCGCAACCCGCTGTTCAAACTCGCCATCTGCCCTCTCTCCAAGGTAAACCGCACCCATTCCACCTTTTCCGATCTCTCGAGTTAGCCGGAATGCTCCGACCAATTTTCCAAGATAGCCATCAGCGGCATCGTCAAGGGCCGCCTCGTTAAAAGAATCGGAGATCTCTTTTTTGGCGGAAGTGTTGAGAAAGGAGCTGTCGGTCCATATCGGAGACTCAATGAAGTCGGCGGCCGAATCATCTGAGGCGAGCAAACGTTCCACCTCCAGCCGCAGATCTACATCTTCGCCGCACTCGGTTTCTAGGAATTTCTTTCTCTCCTGTAACGAAAGGTCGATCGCGGCCTGAAATACTGCTTCGATCCTTTGCCAGCGTTCGGGTGACATCTGCTTGATTCTACAACGGATACAAGAGTTTCGGCTATCCTGCTCTTCCGCGTCTATAACTCGCGAAAATGTTTAAACTTGTTGACTGTTAGAGTCGCATCGGGTAAACTTTAAGTCGATGGAACTCCCCTGTCCATCCCCACCATGCCGTTCCGACCCACCAAAATCAGCCTCGTATATTTCGTTGTTTTCACCCTGCTTCTCGTGGGGTTAATACCCTTGCTCTTAACGGGATGGTCACTATCCGGGCGCAGCGCAAGCGAACTGCGTGCGGTTGAAAATAGGTATCAGATCCAGCTAGTTCAAGAGAAAGCCCGGCAGATCGAGATGTTTGGCCAGCGTTATGGCGATCTGTCGAAGAGTTTATCGAACGCCTTAGAACTCTCGAATAATCTAGATGTTCTTTCGGCCCCGCAGACTGAACAGAAATTGAGCGAAACTCTCCAGCGCGACCCGAATCTGCTGGCGTTGTATCTGAAACCTGTCGGTGCGGACACGCTATCGCTATACCGCCCAGGCTCGATCGGAAAGAACGAACTGGAGGCGATCGCTTCGGACGCCCTCGCTTCATCGGGTGCCGAAGACCTCTTCATCGGACCGCCTCGCCGTCCCCAGTCGAGTGGTGAATCGGTCATCGCGATGGTCTCACAAGTCAATGTCGATAACCGCTCGATCGCGTCGGTCGTTGTGATCGTGTCTCTGCGAGAGATCGCGAAGAGTGTCGTAGGGGCGTCGACACAAACTGAAGAACAACTATGGACCGCAGGCCTGCCCATTATCTTTGTCGTAAATCAAGCAGGAAAGGCCATTTTTCACCCGGATCAAGGGCTCGTTGACTCGCAAAAGTCCCTTTCCGACCTAAAGATCGTCGACGAGTGGCAGCAGTCAAATAGGCAGATCCAGTCAGGCCTCGTACCCTTCACCGCGGAATTTGGTGACAGTTCATACGAGATGATCGGAGCATACTCAACGGTTCGGCTCGGCCCGGGATCGACCTTTGGCGTGATCACCATGCAGGACGAGCGGAAAGCCCTTGCATCAGTGGGAGAAATGCGTTCGCAGACTTGGATGACCAGCCTCGCCTTCGCATTTTTCGCAATGCTCATCGGTTCACTTGCCGCAAGGACCCTTGCCTCTCCACTGCTCAAATTATCCTCAGCAGCCGAGAAGATAGCTGCAGGTGACCTTTCTACACGGGTGGACGCGGGGAATATTACCGAAATAGGCACGCTTGGACAGTCGTTCAACCTCATGAGCGACCGAGTTGAAGAACACATTGCGCGGCTGGCAAAGGCAGCGGCAGAGAATCGTGAATTGTTTGTCGGAACGGTAAAAGCCCTTGCAGCCGCGATCGACGGAAAGGACAAGTACACTCGCGGACACTCGGAACGCGTTGCGCGGATATCGGTCGGCATAGGAAAACAGCTCGGCCTGGAAGCGGAAGAGCTGGAGACCCTGCGTATCAGCGCTCTGCTGCACGACGTAGGTAAGATCGCGATCGATGATGCCATCCTCAAGAAGCCGGCTGCTCTGACCGATGAAGAATTCGAGGTGATGAAAACACATCCGCAGAAGGGATTCAAGATCATGTCGCAGATACCGGCGATGAAAGAATTTCTTCCGGGAATGTATATGCACCACGAAATGGTGAATGGGAAAGGTTATCCGCAAGGCCTTTCGGACAAAGATATTCCGCTCCAGGCAAAGATCGTCTCGGTAGCCGATACGTTCGACGCAATGACAATTGATCGGCCTTATCAAAAAGGAATGCTGCTTCCGGATGCCCTCGAAAGGATCCAGAGTTTTATTGGCACGCGGTACGACCCAACGGTCGTCGAGGCCCTGGTAGAAGGCTGCAGGTCGGGAGAGATCGGCAACGGCATCGTTCAGTTCCTAAATAAGAACAAGGACACTGAAGGTTTGATCAACAACCGCACCGCGGCGAAGCCGGTGCCACTAGTCACCGCCCAGCCGGTCGAAGCGGTTGATGAGGACATCCTGGTACTTGGCTAACGCTTCTCTCTATGAATCTCGAAAACCAAAATGATATTTGGCAGATCGAAGTGGGCGGACAGATATACGAGGCCTCGCTTGGTGAACTGCCCGATTGGATCGGAGAAGGCTCTTTGCAACCCGAGGACAAAGTTCGGAAGGGCAACTTGAGGTGGATCGAGGCACGGAAGGTTCCCGCTCTGGTTCCATTCTTTAATGCACGAGCGAACGGCGAGCCTATGCCGATCGTGCAGACCGTTTCGGCTCCGCAATCAGCAGACCGTCCGGAGCTATTTCCAGCCCCGCTTGTACCGTCAATTCACTCGACTCAGAACGTTACCCCCGACTTCCCATCATCAGAGTCTCCTGCTTCTGCCTCGCTTCGAGCCGCCGGTGAGGACGGTTGCGTTCACCATCCGCTAGATCCGATCGCATGGGTGTGTTCTTCGTGTGAAGCAAATCTCTGCCGGGCCTGCCCTCGTTCCTATGGCGGCAACGTTCGCATCTGTCCCGATTGCGGCTCGATGTGCCGTTCGATGAAAGAGACTGTCGAGATCAGCAAAAAGGCATCAATTGCTTCACTGTCCACCGGTGAAGGTTTTGGTTTCGGCGACTTCACCAATGCCCTCGCATACCCATTTCGCTTTAGATCGAGCCTCATCGTTGGCGGCCTAATGTTCGCGTTCTTTACGATCGGGCAATCTGCGGCATCGATCGGCGGCATATTCCTGATCGGTGCGGCGATCATTTCAGCGATGCTGGCAAACATGCTGAAATTTGGCATCCTGGCCAATACCGTCTCCAACTTCACGCAGGGCTTCCTGGATAAGGACTTTATGCCCAGCTTTGAGGACTTCTCTCTCTGGGAAGATGTCGTGCATCCATTCTTCTTGTTTATCGGGGTTTACATCTCTTCGTTTGGGCCTTTTCTTGTCGTGGCTGCAGTCGGGATCTACATGATGTTCAGTGCTCTTACCGAGCAAGCCAACAAATATGATCAAGAGATCTCACGCATCCCGGGAACCGAACTCTACGCGCCGAACCGAACCGCCGAGCAGTCGCAGGAAGTGAAAGAGCTTTTGCAAAAAGTAAAGCAGCACAATGATCGCCTGATAGAACAGAAGCAGACTCAACTGGAAACGGAAGTTGCCGCCGCAGATTCGGGAGCGACCCCGATCCAGCCGCCGACCAATACCGGTACAGACCGTGAGACGGAACAATTAATAGATCTGGAGAAGAGTCTTCAACAGTCCCGACGCTCGCAGATCGAGTCGCTGGCTGGCCAAAACAGTGACCCTGAAGCAATGTACCAGCAGATGTTCAGCAGCGTACTGAGGTTAGCCGCACCACTGATGGTGTTTGGCTTCCTGGCTCTGCTTTGGGGACTGATCTATTTTCCTGCTGCATGTGCGGTTGCGGGCTATTCGCGCTCGTTCCTCGCGACGATAAATCCGGTTGTCGGCCTAGACACTATTCGCCGTCTTGGCGGCACTTACGTAAAAATACTGTTGATGGGTCTAGTGATCGGGATCGCCGCCGTCTTTGTTCAGGGAACCCTCGATCTTGTGCTATCTCCGTTTAACCTTCCAAGGATCGGCAACATACCCGCAATAGTGGTTGGCAGCTTCGTAGCCTTTTATTTGTGGGCCGTCTTCTTCTGCCTCATCGGCTTTGCGCTCTTCAAGTCGGCTGACCGGCTCAAGCTCCACAAATAGAAAACACCACCTAACCTTTGGTTAAAAATTTCGTGCATTGTTCAAGTGCACGTTATTTTTTTATAATTAGGGGTTTGTACTGCTGGTTTCGTACAGGCAATAGATATGGCATTTTTCTGGCGTAGAAATAAAGAGGATAAATTTTCGACCTCGACCCTTGGACTCGATAAAACCATAGAGGAGCTGCAGGCTCGCGAGGCGGCCGTCGAGAAAGAGATCGGGATCCGCTTTTCGAAGGCGATCGCGAAGACCCGCGACTCGATAAACACTAAGCTCGACACGATCTTTGAGGGCCGTAAGCAAATAGATGAAGGCCTTCTGGACGAACTGGAAGAGATGCTCATCTCGACCGATATCGGGGTGCAAACAACCCTTCAGGTCCTGGAAGCGATCCGAAAAGGCGTTTCGCGGCAAGAGATCAGTGATCTGGCCGCACTCAAATCCGTGATGAAGCAGGAGCTGCTCGATATCCTCCAGCACTCAACGGATCATGGCGTCGCTTCGGAAACCGCCGTGGCGGATTCCATAAAGCCGTATGTGCTGATGGTCGTCGGTGTAAACGGCGTCGGGAAAACGACCACGATCGGCAAGCTTTCGCAGCGAATTAAGAACGAAGGAAATGAGGTGCTTATCTGTGCCGCTGACACCTTCCGAGCCGCCGCATCTGATCAACTTGAGATCTGGGCTGACCGAGCGGGAGTGCCGATCATTCAGCAGAAACAGGGAACTGACCCGGCGGCCGTTCTCTTTGACGCTCTTCAGTCGGCAAAGGCTCGCAATGCAGATGTGTTGATCGTCGACACCGCTGGTCGGCTTCATAACAAATCAAACCTAATGGCCGAGCTTGAGAAAATGAAGCGGATCGCCGGCCGCGAGGTTCAGGACGCCCCGCACGAGACGCTGCTTGTTATCGACGCGGTGACAGGCCAGAACGGCCTTGAGCAGGCACGGCAGTTCACGAAGGTAGCTGACGTTACCGGCTTGGTCATCACAAAGCTCGACGGAACGGCAAAAGGCGGCATCGCGGTCGCGATCTCGAAAGAACTTAATTTGCCGATCCGGTATGTGGGAATAGGCGAGCAAGTAGATGACCTAATGGTTTTCGACGCCGAGAGCTATGTAAACGGACTCTTCAACTAGTAACCCTACGGCTCTGGGCCATTTTGAAGCAAACTCTGGCATTGTTAACATCCGAACAAATTGACGAGAACTGTACCTCGCGAGCTATCGAGCTGGCGCGAGCTGGAGTCGGACTGGTTAGTCCGAATCCTCTGGTCGGCTGCGTCATCTATTCCGCCGATGGCCAATCTGTCGGCGAAGGCACCTACATTAAAAACAACGTCGTCCACGCAGAAGCGATCGCTCTCGAACAAGCAGGCGACCGAGCCCGCGGCGGCACGGCATATGTTTCGCTGGAGCCTCATGATCATCACGGCAAAACTCCGCCCTGCACCGAAGCCCTGGTAAATGCCGGGATCAAACGCGTGGTTTGCCCTATCGAGGATCCGAATCCGCTAGTTTCCGGTAAAGGTTTTGCTCGTCTGCGTGAGGCTGGAATCGAGGTCGTGACTGGCATCCTGGCGGAGGAGGCGTCGCGGTTGAATGAAAAGTTCATTTGCTGGCACAAGAGATCCCGTCCGTTTATCCATCTAAAGCTCGCAATGTCCCTCGACGGCCGCATTTCGCTTGGAAATAGTGTCTCAACGGCCCTGTCCGGTGATGTGGCTCGGGAACGAGTTCAGAAGCTCCGGCACGAGCACGACGCGATCATCATCGGGGCAAACACAGCGGTCGTCGATGATCCGTCTCTCACCGACCGCAGTGGAATGCCTCGCCGACGGCCTCTCGCACGAGTGATCCTCGATGATCGTCTCCGCCTTCCGATCGATTCAATTTTGGCGACAACCACGGACGAGGCTCCTACGATAGTTTTCACGAGATCCAATGATAGGGAAGGCATTACCAAGCTTGCAGATCGGGGAGTTGAAGTCGTGCCGAGTGAAGGCGGAGCCCGAAACCTTGCGGGCGTTCTCGACGAACTTTGCAAACGCGAGATCCAGTCGGTGTTGGTTGAAGGCGGGACCGCCATTGCGGGAGCATTCGTTGACTCACGGTTAGTGGATAAGGTCACGTTCATTTGCTCGCCGATCGTCATCGGCGGCAATTCGGCTCCGAACGCTATCGGCGGTATCGGTGCCAGTGAGCTTTCGGCCGCACTTCGGCTTCACAACATCGAGATAACTTCCCACGGCGAGGATATTGAGATTACGGGCTATCCAGTGGGAGATAACTAATGAGTATCGGCAACGCAAGGCCGAGGGCTAAGAAGTCCTTCGGGCAAAATTTTCTTATTGACGGAAAGGTGGTTTCGGATATCATTGCGGCCGTCGCGCCGGCTTCCGGCGATCTGATCTTTGAGATCGGGCCTGGACAAGGAGCGCTGACGGAAGAGCTAGTGGCGTCCGGGGCGGATGTTGTAGCTATCGAACTCGACCGCGATCTGATCGAACCTTTACGTCTGGAATTTGGAGGCAAGCCAAATTTTCATCTCCGCCAGCAAGATGCACTTGCGGTCAACTTTCCCGAAATATTTGCCGAGCTGAACTTGCCTATCGCGCGTCTTGGCCGAGTCAAACTCGTCGCAAATCTGCCTTACTACATATCTACAGCCATACTCCAGCGTTTAGCGGAGCAGAGGGAATTCTTTACCTCGATCGTCCTGATGTTTCAGCGTGAGGTGGTCGAACGGTTAACGGCAGCTCCCGGCAATTCCGAACGCGGGTTTCTTACTGTCCTGACAGAATCGGCATTTGAAGTTGAACGGCTGATTGATGTTCCGCCCCAAGCTTTCCGTCCCGTTCCAAAGGTTGCGAGTGCGGTCGTGCGTCTTTCTCCAAAGCGGAAAGAGGAAGAAGAGGAGAATCTCAGGCTTCTCCTCTCCCGGGCATTTGGTCAAAAGCGCAAGACAATTGCGAACAATCTGAAAACATCTTACGCGCAGTATGGCGAAGCGCTAGAGGCGGCCGCTATCGATCCAAAGCGTAGGGCCGAAGACCTTTCCCTGGAAGAATGGCAGCGTTTAAACAGTGCCCTCCTCGCCGTCGGTTAGGTCTTCCGGCACAACTTCGTGGCCTTTTTTCGGGGGAAAGATCAGCGAAAGAATTACCGAGATCGCGATCGTTCCTGAGATTATTCCCAGTGACCAGGTGATCGGAAATTTTCCGCCGAAGGCATCGTTCAGCCACACCATCTTCAATCCGACAAACACGAGCACTACCGCCAATCCGTACTGGATCAGGTGGAATTTATTGATCACGCCGGCGAGCATAAAGTACATCGACCGTAGCCCGAGGATCGCGAAAATATTTGAGGTAAAGACGATCAGCGGTTCGTTAGTAATGGCGAAGATCGCAGGAACGCTATCTACGGCAAAAATGATGTCCGTCGCCTCAAGAAACAAAAGTGCGATGAAAAGCGGCGTCGCATGCCACTTTCCGTCGATCCGTGAGAAGAAGTTTTTTCCGTCCAGCCTCGGCGTGACGGGCATGACCTTCTTGAAGAGGCGGATCAGGAAGTTTTTTTCCGGCTCTATCTCCTCCTTTCCTGCAAAGAACATTTTGATGCCGGTAAGGATCAGAAACGCTCCGAAGAGATAGATCACCCAGTGAAATTGCATCAGCGCCGAGCCCAAAGCAATGAAGATCGCCCTGAAAATAAGTGCGCCCAAAATTCCGTAGAACAACACCCGGTGCTGATACTTCGTCGGGATCGCAAAATACGCGAACACCATCACGAAGATGAAAATGTTATCGACGGATAGCGATTTCTCGACAATATAGCCGGTCAAAAATTCAAGCGACACGTTCCACGCCGCTATATCCGGGTTGAAACCGGGAATTGCAAGCAGACGTTCGTCCTGCGGGAACTTCCAAAGGGCGTAACGGTACAGGATGAAGTTAAAAACGAGTGACAATGACACCCAGACGACGCTCCAAATAGAAGCTTCTTTTAAAGAAACTTCGTGCGCCTTACGATGAAAAACACCCAGGTCCAGGGCGAGCATGAACAGCACGAAAAGCAGGAACACGCCGTAGAACCACCAATACTCCGAGAAGGGAAAAAGCATCTGAGATATATCTCCTTTTATCTTCGACGGCGCAAAAGGAAAAACCCTTTACGGCCGATCATAATAATCGTCGTAAAAGGTCTCGATACTTTTTCACCGCGCCGAATCATTCCCGACTAGAACGATCGTATTGACGACAACGGCAAACCCTTTCGGGCGATCTACTCCCCTCAAATTGTCAGTTAGAGTTAAGCAAAAGCGCTTAGCGGATGTCAAACTACAACGAGCGGCGCTCATTTAGGCTGAGCCAATACATCGGAAGGAACTACGAGTGCTTCCGAGGACGCTAGTGCAAACTCTTTTTGTGTGCGGGTGCCATTCGATTTTACTGGCAGTTTCCTAATCTTGCGACGTTTCGTCTTTAAGGTCCTGCGGTGTATCCCGGAAGTCGCTGTCCTCAGCCATGATCGCTGTTTCTTCGATCTCTTCTTCCGGCTCTTCGATCTTAATGATGGGATTTTCATCAAGTTCCGGTATCTCATCTTGCTCTTTTCGTTTGTCGGGATCGATCATGTTTTATTTCTCCTTTTCGAGCTACGCGCGTGCTCGTCGTCAACGTCTTACCTTATCACATCGAATTGATCCCAACTTCCGGCCCGGCGATCAGGCAGTTCGGTGAGTCTGAAACTCATTGCCCATCGAAGGGCAAAGCCCAATAACGAATATGGCAATTCCGCGCGCTCATCTTGTTCTTTGCCTATATCTAGCATAGCCACGACCCTTTAGGGCGTGGTAAGTGCCGGCCTATCTCTTGCAGCCCGTTTTAACGGGCTTATTCCTTAAACTTAAACAACCGGAATAAAAGGACTTTAAAACGCCCTCTTTGGTCATTTGTTCAAACTAACCACGCCGTGAACGACGTGGCTATGTGCCACCGTCGGCAGGAAACCCCTTCAAAGGAGAAGCCAAAAATACCTTGACCGCGTGTGCAACCGTGTGCTATTGTTGCGACGCGGGCTGTGGGCGTTGAGGCCGAGCGGCCTCTGATCTTTGACAAAGTAGTCTGGGTTGATCTTGTCCCCGCTTGGGGAAGGTTTGCGAGAACGCGGCGGTGAAGTAAACATCGTTACTGCAAAGACTTAGCGTTGAGATTCACGCGGCACTATCAGTGGGACACGTAAATCTAATGATCGCAATGGTTTAGCCTCGATCTGTTTCCCCAGTCCCAGTTGGGAGCAGCGGTACGGGCTGGATCGCGAACAAACAAGCCTAATCATTACAATAATTTAGCTTCTGGAAGGAACGGTTTGTTTGCTAAATTAGTCCGCGGGACAAGCTTAAGACACAATATTTGCAATGGTTTAGCTCACCGACTGGATGCGGGACAACGCCGGGACACCTAGGAAATGGCTAAAAAAGGGCCGCGTTAACGGCCTGGCCCACATTGGGGAATATAAATAAGAGCGTGGTTTTAACGGCGATAGGCGTCGAAAACGCGAGTTTATGTTTCCCCAAAGCGGTACAAGCCACTGAAGTGAACTGTTGAATTTGTGTTAAGCTGACAGTTAGTTGATCGGTTAAAGGGCAATATTTTGAACAGATTAGAAATAGTACCGCTGGGCGGGATCGGCGAATTTGGGATGAACTGCATGGGCATCCGGTATGACGATGAGATGATCATCGTGGATGCCGGCATGGGTTTTCCCGAAGAAACTCCTTTCGGCGTGGATATTTCCATCCCGAATTTCGATTTCCTTGAAGAATATCGGGACAATCTGACCGCCCTGATCCTGACCCATGGCCACGAAGACCACATCGGCGCTCTAGCTTACCTTCTTCGCAAGTTCAATCTTCCGGTTTACAGCTCGCGGTTCACCCTCGCACTCGCGGAAAAGCGTTTGCAGGAATTCGACATGCTCGATGAGGTTCTCCTTCATCGCGTCGAAGCAAATGATGTCGTCACGGTCGGGAATTTTAAGATCGAGTTTATCCACGCCTCACATTCGCTGGTCGAATGTTTCTCGCTGGCGATCACGACGCCGATGGGCACCGTGATACACACCGGAGATTATAAGATCGACGACACTCCGGTCATCGGAAAGCCTTACGACCTTAAAACTCTCGGCCGCTATGGCGACGCGGGAGTTCTCGCTTTGTTGGGAGATTCGACCAACGCCACAGTTCCGGGCCGCACGCCGTCGGAACAAGCGGTCATTCCTGCATTTGAGGAAATTTTCGAACAAACCGAAGGCCGCATCTTTGTTTCTACATTCTCGTCCTCGCTCCATCGCCTGCAGATCGTTTTTGATACGGCCCGAATGTTTGGCCGAAAAGTTTGCGTACTCGGGCGGTCAATGCAGAAGAACGTAGAGATCGCGGACGACCAGAATCTTTTGCAAATAGATCATGGCGACATGGTCTCGATCGGCGAGGCACGCTCGCTTGATGACGACGAGATCTGCTATCTCGTTACGGGCTCGCAGGGCGAGATGCGGGCGGCATTGTGGAATCTGGCGACCGGAACATACAAAGGAATGGAGATCGACAAGGGTGACACTGTTATTCTTTCCGCCCGGATCATCCCGGGCAACGAGAAGAACATCAGCCGGCTGATCGGTAATCTTTATAAACGCGGTGCGAACATCATTGAAGAAAAACGCCGCCTCGTCCACGTCTCCGGCCACGCCTCGCAGGAAGATATAAAGATAATGGTCGAGACGGCAAGGCCGAAATATCTTGTGCCGATCCACGGCGAATATCGAATGCTCTTCCGTCACAAAGAGTACGTAAAGAATCACGTGCCAGGTTACAACGACGAGAATATCATTCTCATCGAGAACGGCGACATTCTGGAGTTTGACGACCACGGAGCTCGGGTACTTGAGAAACGTGAGTTGTATAAAACCTTTATCGATGAAGAGTCGAGCGAGGAGATCGAATACGATGTCGTCCGCGAACGAAAGAAACTTGCTTACGGCGGCGCCGTTTCGCTGGTGGTAACAATTGATAAAAGGACAGGCGAATTTACCGGTGAGCCGCAGATCGAATTTCAGGGAGTTGCGGGCATCGATCCGACCAATGGTTTCGCCGCCAACGCCCGCACCGC
The DNA here is from genome assembly GCA_031398645.1 of Acidobacteriota bacterium. Taxonomy (GTDB): domain Bacteria; phylum Acidobacteriota; class Blastocatellia; order Pyrinomonadales; family Pyrinomonadaceae; genus OLB17. The sequence goes on along the minus strand of JANNNS010000013.1, from coordinate 738 downwards.
AATGTCCGCCGCTGTCAGCGCTTTGAAACAAGCCCAGGTCGCAGACCGCAATTTCCTAAAAGAAACCCTGCGCGTCGCCCTTAAACGTTTCATCCAGCAAAAGCTTGGAACAAAACCTGTGATCGTGACTACTATTGTAGAGGTTTAAGCCTCTATCATAATGTACTTATCGCATTTTGGACATCCTCTCTTGTACGTGTGAAAATCACTTGAACTGAAGCCGTTCTTTCCCGCTATGAGACACGAAGCCAAAGCGATCTTGAGAAATACGAGTGTAAGCGTTCATCCCGACGTTTTTGCCGTTGTTTCTATCGAGAAGTCGCACTGGCCGAATGTCCTGGAAGATAAATCGGTCGGGCCGAGCGGTGTCGCTCCGTTCATGATCTTTTCCGATCCGTATGAGGTCACGCTGATCCTGAACCGGACCGATTTCGAGAACATCCGCCCCGCGATCGGCGATTCGCGTGTTGAAGCGAACTTTCGGATGCTCACCTTTACGGTCGAGCTTGATTTTAATGTCGTCGGATTTATGGCCGAGATCTCGCGGATCCTTGCCGAAGCAAATATTTCCATCTGCGCACTTTCGTCCTTCTCACGCGACCATCTTCTGATCCATCAGGATGACCTTGCGCGGGCTTTGAATGCCTTGGGTCCGCACGTCGAAGAGTTGTGCTGAATCATCTGCATCGTCTTCACCAGCTATGTTCTGGAAAAACAAAACAATATTACTGACCGGAG
>JANNNS010000012.1:0-3825 GCA_031398645.1 Acidobacteriota bacterium | reverse complement strand
ACGAGCTATTGATGCGGGTCGGGTATCGAGTTGGCGGCTTTGAGCCCTTACTCACGTGCGGGCTACAGACCACGTGCGGGCAACGGACACGAGGTCAGACGATCGACGGGTCTTTTACTACGGCGATGAAGGGCAAATTGCGATAGCGGCCCGCGGCGTCGAGGCCGTAGCCGACGACGAATTTGTTGGGAACGACGAAGCCGGTGTAGTCGATCTTTAGCTCTTTTTTGATGCGCGGTTCGGGTTTGTCGAGGAAGCTTGCCAGTTTTATCGACGCGGCTCCGCGTGAGTCCAGGATCTCAAGCAAACGTGAAAGCGTGAGGCCGGTGTCGACAATGTCTTCGGCGACGATGACGTGTTTATCGCGGATCGGGTTGCTGAGATCTTTCAGGATCTCGACGTCGCCGGTCGATTTTGTACCGTCTTTATAGCTCGAAACCGCCATAAAATCGATCGACAGGTTGAGGTCGATCTCACGCATGAGGTCGGCCATGAAGACGCACGAGCCCTTTAGAACACCGACGAGGACAAGTTCTTTGCCGGCGTAATCGGCCGTTATTTCTTCGCCGAGTTCGATGATGCGGTCGCGGATCTGGCGTTCGGAATACAGAACCTCGAGGTTCGGGTTGGTGAATTCGGTCGACGCGATCATCTGAGGTTCGGCTGTCATAATTTGATTGGATGGATTTTTAGAAATACTATTCAAATGGACGGGGGAATTCAAGTCTAGGTTTGTGTTAGAAAATAGTTTCACGCAAAGTCGCAAAGGAAGAGCAATCGGAAAGAGAAATAATGCCGCTGCAGGATATGGAAACACGTGAACGCGTCAGAGAACTTGTTCGGCAGGTGCTGAAGACCGTGCCGGTCGAGCCCGATGCGACGCCGGCTGAGTTCCCCGTGCATGTTGTCGTTAACTCATTGAAGGAAAAGGCTTTGACGGAGTATGACCGCGATGAGTCGGCGAAGTCTTTGATCACTGAAGACGACCTTCGCGGGCTGGAGCCGGGTTCGCGCGTCCGCGTTGCTATCGGGGCCAGGCTGACGCCGCTGGCCGCTGATATCGTCAGCGAACGCGGCATTGAACTGATCAGAAAGCAGGCGCGTGAGGACGGTTTGAAGGTGCGGTCGGTCGCGATCGGTGCGGATCATGGCGGGTTTGCTGCAAAGGAAGCGTTGAAGCCGTTCTTGGAAGGGCTTGGGTTGTCGGTCACGGACCTCGGGACAAATTCCGCGGACGCGGTCGATTATCCGGACTTTGCTCACGCGGTGGCGAGGGCGGTGGGCGATAACCGCGCGGACATCGGGATCATAATTGACGGAGCCGGGATCGGGAGTGCGATGGCAGCGAACAAGGTGCCGAATGTTAGGGCGGCCGCGTGTTATTCGGCGGTGCTGGCGAAGAATTCACGTGAGCACAACGGCGCGAATGTGCTGACGCTTGGCAGCGGACAAAATTCGGCGGGGCAGATCGAAGAGATCGTCAAAGCCTTTGTTACGACGGAGATAACCGAAGAGCGGCACAAAAAACGCGTCGGTAAGATAGACGAGATCGAGCGGAAGTACAAGCTGTGATGCTATGACCCAAAACGGAAATTACGACAAATTGATCGAACAGATCACCGACCTTGTCCTGGCAAAATTGTCGGGCGATGAGCCGGACGGTTCGTTTTGCTCGGCGGATGTCCAGCGGATAGTTGATGCGGGTGCCGAGCGCATCGGGATAGTTTTGGGCGAAACCGCGACCGCGCATGATTGGGCGAGTTTGATCGATCACACGCTGTTAAAACCAGAGGCGAGCGAGGCGGATATCCGCAAGCTTTGTGACGAGGCGGCGCAGTTTGGCTTCGCTTCGGTATGTGTAAACCCGACGTGGGTCAAACGAGCGGCGGAATTTTTGAAGGGAACCGGCGTGCCGGTGTGCACGGTGATCGGCTTTCCGCTGGGCGCGACTTTGCCCGATGTGAAGGCTTACGAGGCTCGGCGAGCGATCTTTGACGGGGCACGCGAGGTCGATATGGTGATCAATGTCGGCGCGTTGAAATCGGGTGATGTTTGCGCGGTCGAGGACGATATTCGGGCGGTTGCCGATGCCGCACATGAGAATGGCATCCTGTGCAAGGTGATCATCGAAACGGCGTTGCTGACCGATGCGGAAAAGGTGAGCGCGTGTATCGCGGCGAAGAACGCCGGGGCGGATTTTGTGAAGACGTCGACGGGATTTTCTAAGGGCGGGGCAACCGTGGAAGACATCGCGCTGATGCGTCGGACGGTCGGCAGTGCGTTGGGCGTGAAGGCTTCAGGCGGCGTAAAAGGGATCGACGATGCGAGGGCGATGTTCGAGGCGGGAGCGACGCGGATCGGTGCCAGTGTCGGCGTAAAGATCGCTCAGGAAGCGAGCGGCATTAAGTCGACAGCGTCTGTTTCAAGCTATTAAATGAAAACGGCCCTCCATTGATCCGGAGGGCCGACTTGCGCGTTTTTGGCGGACATCCAATTCCTTCGGGCTAGTTAACTTTTAGACTGAAGTTGTAGGTGATGGTCCCAAAACCCTTTACAGGTTTATCGCCGAACATTGCGGGCTTGAATTTCGATTTCTTTGCTGCATCCTCGGCTGATCCGCGTAGGAACTGATGGCCCGTGGTCGCTTTTGCCTCAACCACATTACCTTCGAGATCTAATTCCACTTCGACCACAACACGGCCCTCGATGTTCGAGCGTTGAGCGATAGGCGTGTATAGCGGCTTGGCCATTCTGACGGCGTTGGCGGCTGTGAGACTGCCCATGTTTATTGATTCGGGAACCTTGACGGGCTCAACTTTAGCGGGCGGCTGCGCGGCGGCAGCAGCCTTGGCGGCCTTTGCTTTTAGCTCGGCATCTAGCTTGGCTACATTTGTTTTTGCGGCTTCGTTTGACGGGTCAAGTTCGGCGGCTTTTTGGTAATCGGCGAACGCTTTTTCGAGGGATCCGAGACTCTCGTTTAGGACGCCGCGATTGTAATATGCCTTGCTGTCCTTTGGATCAAGTTCGATCGCCTTATCGAAATCGGCGGTAGCTTTTGAAAAATCTTTCAGGTTGAAGTGAGCGCGTCCGCGGTTTAGGAATGCGATCGGACTGTCGGTGCGGAGCGAGACTGCCTTATCATAATCTGCTACGGCCAGGGTGAACTCGCCTTTGCCGAGATTGGCGTCGGCTCGGGTCTGATAGAAATTGAAATCGGGCGGCGTCGGTGTCGGGACCGGTGTTGCGACCGGAGCCGGCGTGGGTTTTGGCACCACGGCGACGACCGAACGCTCCTTTACCGCGTCGAGAAGTACCTTTAAGGCACCGGTCGTGACGAGCTCTTTCTCGATCTCCGGGGAAAGTGCGAATGTGATGCCGCGTTTGCGTACCGCATCGGCGAGGATGGTGTTGCGCTCCTCAAGTGTCACTTTTTTTGAGCGCAGGCCGATGACAAGATCGGCAAGCGACAGTTGCGGCTGTTGTGCCCAGGACAAGGCCGTAAATGAAAGGATGATCGCGGCGAAAGCGGCGAGGGAAAAGCGTTTGAATGGAGAGTTCATGGCGGTGGTTTCCTGAGGTTTAGTTGTCGTTGATAAGATCGTCAACCGTGACGGCCTTCTTTTGGGCGGGTGCTTTTGTCGGGGCCGCAACGGGTTTCTTAGGCTTTGGCGTGGCCGTCGCTGCTATTCTTTGCGGCTGCTGTGCATCGCCCGGAGCTGCCGTGTCGGGGCCGTCCGTAGGTTGAGCAGGCGACTGATCGGCCGGCGGCTGAGGTTCGGGCTGGAAAGAACTTCTGACCGGATCTTCTGTCTGAGGAGCGGGAGC
>JANNNS010000011.1:0-12219 GCA_031398645.1 Acidobacteriota bacterium | reverse complement strand
CCATCCATTTGGATGGTCATTTGAGCGACGATCGGCAGATCTGAGAGTTCGCGGACCGCACGTATTGCCTGCTCGATCGCCGAAACTTCGGAGAACGTCTCGAGCACAAACAGATCTACGCCGCCCTCAAGCAATCCCTCGACCTGCTCCTTGTAAAAGTCTTTGGCTTCATCGAAGGAAGTTGGGCCATAGGGTTCAATTCGCAGTCCCAGCGGCCCGATTGCACCCGCGACAAACGCCTTGTCGCCGGCCGCCTCTCGGGCTAGACGTGCAGCAGCAATGTTGATCTCGCGAAGCCTGCTCTCCAGGCCGTAGGGCTGGAGCTTGTGCCGGGTCGCACCGAACGAATTTGTCTCGATAATGTCCGCACCGGCTCTTACATATTCCTCGTGAACCTCGCGGACAAGGTCAGCCGCAGTAAGATTTAACTCGTCGTAGCTCCGATTTATGTATATGCCTTTGTCATAAAGGCGCGTACCCATCGCTCCGTCGAATACGTAGACGCTGTCTGAATCAAGTAATTCGCGAAAGTTCTTCATATCGAAAAAAGTCTCGCCAAAACAGCGAGACTTTTCAAAATTCGTCGGGTCTTAAGGCTGTTTAGCGGATTATTTAACGTGGTCGCAAGTCGCATTAACTCACCACGAAGTATGTGCTTGATGATGTTACTTTCCGTAATCGCTGTCAAGGGCGGCGTTCAGGGCAGCCCAAACCTTTCCTTCTTCTGATCGATCTTTGCCGCTGTCTGAGTGTCCAGTTTGCCAAAAAACGCGTAACTTGCCCGCGGGCCTTCTATCTCGAGGCGCCAATGTGTGAAATCCGATGCGTTGTCGCATCCATTGCCCCGTCCTTGAAATACGAGAAAATAAGTCGTTCCGCGTGCCCAACCCGCCTTCGTGAAACCGGTTGCCGAAGAAACATTCCCTTTGAATCGAAACTCTTTGTAAAGGTTCGGGCCGTTTGGACGATTCTCCTCGTCATGAATATCGACTTTGAACGTAACCATCTGAGCAGGCATTGGCAGAACCAAAGTGCCGGAGTTACCTTTCGGTGTTTTGATATTGAAACGCCAGAGTTTGTTCGTAAACGACGCAACCAGGTCGAAGTGGGTTTCGGCGGTCCATGTCTCTAACTCGTACTCCTTTTTTATCGGATCGAGACCCTTTATCATCTCGAAACCAGCTTCGGTCATATACAGATCGGCCGGTTTTTCGAAGCTGAAGTCGCCGATCACGCTAAGTGAATACGCCTCGGGTCTTGAAGTCCGGAGATGGTATGTGCCCGGTTCGGCACAACATGCACAAGCCAGCAGTTGAAGCGGCGCAAGAGCAAGCATGGCCGTGCAAGAAAAGAAAAGAATCGCTTTTTTCAACATAATCGGTTTCCCTCTATCTGATAATGCGTTAGCCGTGGCAAAAAACTATCTCTGACATTTCTTGCAAAAATAGGTCGACCGGGCGCCCTGTCGTATCCGTTGGATCGGGGTTGAGCAATTGGGACACGGTTCGTTCTCGCGATCATACACGCGCCATCGGGCGTCGGCCACGCCGTACACGCCTTCTCCGATGATCATTGGGTCAGGAGTGATGCTGCTCTGAGCCTCGATCGCTTCCGAAAGGACAGCCTTGATGCTCTCAAAAAGCGGCCCGACGCGGGAGGCGGGCACATTCTTTGCCCGTCGTCGTGGACTGATACCAGCAAGAAACATCGCCTCGGAGGCATAAATATTTCCGACTCCGCAGACCTTTGTTTGATCAAGCAGCACCTCTTTCAGAACACGATTCGACGTTTTTAAGATCTGCCGGAAGTAGAGCTGAGAGAAATTGCTCGAGAATGGTTCCGGTGCGAGCTTGGACAACTCCTTGGCTTCGAATAGTTTTGTCGTTTCAACGATCTTCATCAGCCCGAAATGCCTCTGGTCCTGGAAAACGAGGCGGTGTTGGTCTGCCAGATGAAACACTGCGTGCGTGAACTTAGGATCGTCGTCGTCCGGTGTGAGGAGCATGAACCGTCCGCTCATTCTCAGATGCACGATGAGCGTGTGGCCATTGTCGAGGTCTATGAGAATATGTTTGCCGCGGCGATGCACAAAGTTGATCACTGTTCGGGCGAGCTTATTGGAAAAAGTGTCCGCATCCGTATCAGGAGCGAGACGTGCCCGGCGAAGTTCAGCCATTTCGATCCGGCGGCCCGCCACCAACTTCTGAAGCGCATTTGATACGTGTTCGACTTCGGGAAGCTCCGGCATACCTCGTTTCTAGACCTTTGTGTAATCGGAAAGTGATGTTTTATCACCCAGTACCGAGCCTTCAGTAACCCTCGCGTTTCGGCCGACATGACAGCTTCGACCGATCACCGCCCCTCTGATCTCTGCTCCGGAGGATATTCGGGTATGACCCCAGATCACTGAGTCCTCAACCACCGCTTTTTCTTCGAGGTGTACGCCAGGGCCGATCGCCGAGGCTGTGATATGTACACCCGGTTTTATAACGCAGCCCGCTCCGATGACGGATGCCTTGTCAATGCTTGCCGAGGTAGCGACCTCCGAAACTGCGGTGCGGTCGAGCTCAAATCCGCCTATCTTCCCAGCGAAGAAATCGTGGTGCGCTTCAAGATAGCTTTTGGGATTACCCAGATCTCGCCAATAGGTGTTTTCAAGTATATACCCAAAGAACGTCCGCTCTTTCTGAAGGATCTGAGGAAAAACATCGTATTCGAATGATCGGTTCTCACCAGCGGGGATAAGATCAAGCACCGACGGTTCGAGTACGTAAACGCCTGCATTCACTGTGTCTATGTTCAACACGGCGAGTTCTTCTTTTTTAGGCTTCTCAAGGAATCTCAACACTCGGTTTTCAGCGTCGGTCTCGACCAAACCGTAAGCTGACGGATCTTCGACCCGAACAAGTGAGATCGTTGCTTCGGACGTGCGCTCCTGATGGAAGGCAACAAGACGAGATATGTCGATATTCGTGAGAATATCGCCGTTCAGAACGATAGTTGTCTCGCGTATCTCTTCGGCAGCAAAGCGATATGCCCCGCCGGTTCCCATCGGCGTCGGTTCGGTAACGTATCTCAAATTCACCCCGTAATCCGAGCCGTCACCAAGCAGGTCTTCGATCTTGTCTGGCTGGTAACTGAGCGACAGAACGATGTCTGTGATCCCGGCTCGCAGAAGGATCTCGATCTGATAGAGCAAAAATGGGCGATTTGCGACCGGCACGATCGGTTTGGGTGTGTAAACGGTTAGTGGGCGAAGCCGGGTGCCCTTGCCGCCGGCTAGGATGAGTGCCTGCATATAGCTATTGTCTGGTCATTGGCCGAAATTACAAGACTAGAAAATAGCTCTCGAAAAAGCAAAACCGAACCGCTCCACTAGTGTTGATAATCGTTTGTCAATGCCAAAACATATTGACATTACAGTATTTGCCGTGATAATTTAGTATCCGCAGGTTATAACCATCTTTTGCCTGTACTCACCGCCCTTATAAGCACAATTTTACAAATCGGCACGTCATTTTTTCGGCTTCAGATTTGATCAGGTATCGAACCAACAATGACTTTTGATAAGACCAAGGCAATGCGGAATGCCGAGAAATACCTTTCCCAGGGTAAGATCCGTTCTGCAATAAGCGAATACGAACAGGTTGTAAAGTTTGACTCAAAGGACTTTGGAACAATCAACATGCTCGGAGATCTGTATTCAAAGAATACAGACACCAAGGCCGCGATCAAGTGCTACACGGCCGTCGCCGACCACTATGGCAGACAGGGCTTCGCCCAGAAGGCGATCGCGGTGTACAACAAGATCTCACGCCTTGAACCAAATTCTATCGAGGTTTGGCAGAAGCTCGCAGAACTTTACAAGCAGAAGGGTTCGCTAAATGAATCCCGCGCTCATTTTCAGAAGGTCGCCGACCATTATGAAAGGTCAGGGAATAAGCTGGAAGCTCTTTCCATGTGGAAAGAGATCGCGCTTCTTGATCCGAAGAATACGGATGCATATCTGAGCCTGGCAGATTCTTACCAGGCAGAGGGCCAGGCCGAAGAGGCCCTGGAAGCCTACATCGAGGTCGGAAACCGATTTGCGGCCAAGGCGGCACACGAAGAGGCGATCACCGCATTTGAAAAAGCGTTTACGATCAGCAAGGCCGATGCTAAGGCGCTAGAAGGATTTGTTGCATCACAGTCCGCACTGGGAAGGGCAAGCGATTCAGCGGAACGGCTGACCGAACTGCTGACCGAATTTCCCCATAGCCGCGAGATCCGTTTCCTGCTTATCGATTGCCTGATCGAAGCAGGTGAGATCGCCGCAGCCGAGAAGGCGGTTATCAAGCTGGTCGAGCTCGAGCCGGCAAACTACCCTAAATTCCTTGAACTCGCTCATCTCTATATTGGCAGCGGCGATGCCGATTCTACTGCAAGGATCCTGGCGATGTCGTCTGAGCATATGTTGGTCGGCGGGCAGGCCGAAGAATTCAGTACCCTTGTAAGGGCTGTCCTGGAAACTGACCCGGACCATTTGGAAGCCCTACGTCTGCAGGCACGCTATTGCTCGTGGCAGCGTGACGAAGAGGCCTTGTGCAATGCCCTGACAACCCTTGCCAGAGTCGCTAGAGATGCCGCTTCGGTCGATGACGAGCGATATGCTCTTCTCCAATTGACGATGCTTGTTCCCCAGGATGCGGATTTTGCCGAGCGGTTGCGCGAGATCAATGCAGAGCACGGATTTGACAGCGTCGAAGGCGAAAATCTTTTCGATAAACGATTTCTCAAGAACGGAAATCCTGCGGCAAACCACGCTCCGGAGTATTCTGCCCCGGGTGAGGCTCCACTGGTTAGTTTCGACATGCCGGGGGAAGCGGGCGGAGCCGAGATCGACACGGGATTCACCTTTGCCGGGGAAGTGACAGAAGTGGTCGATGAGAAAGCAGTCGAGCCTGAGCAGGACGGCTTCGCGACGGCGGGCGATCTTTTGCGGCTGCAAAAGGAGATCGACAGCATTCGGTTCTACATCGAGAACGGCTACACGGAACTTGCCGAGAAAGCCGCAAATGAGCTGCGGGGCGAGTTTGGCGAAAGGCCGGAAATCGTAGATTTGCTAGGAGAGATCTCATCGCTCGATGCCCTGGCGTCCGACGACGAATTTGTTATGCAGCCGTTGGTCGAAGCCCAGGCCGAACCTGAACAGCTGGATCCAAAGACGTTTGACCTAAGTGATTTCAGGAATGAACTTGGCCTGGAAGATTCGAACCCGCCGGATGACTCTGACTACGAGACACATTTCAATACTGCTACCGCGTATCAGGAAATGGGCCTGATGGAAGAAGCCATCAAAGAGTTTCAGGAGGCGGTTGCTCTAACCCAGGCAAATGACGGTACGCGTCGGTTCTTCTCCTGTGCAAACCTTTTAGGGCATTGTTTTATGCAGCAGGGTATGCCGCACCTGGCATTGACATGGTACGAGCGAACACTTGAGACCACTGATCTATCGAAGGATGAAAAGCAAGCCATTTGGTATGAGCTTGCCGTAGCCTATGAGGCCGACGGCGACGCGGCCAAGGCCGGACAATACTTCGAACAGGTCTACGCCGAGAATGTTAATTTTCGCGACGTCAGTGAACGGATGAAAAACGTTGCGGTAAACCATTAACGTAGCGCTGCCTGCCTGTAAATCACACACAAATAGCAAGTTATGGTCACGGAAGGTGAGCCGGTAGGGTTCACCTTTTTCACTTTGACGGGCAATCCCAAGATCTTATGAAAAATAAATTGACGGAGTACGGAAAAGTCAATAATATCTCGGACATGAAGAAAGCACTCATTTTTCCTTTGCCTCTGCTTTTCTCGATCCTTTTGGTGTTCGGAGCCTCGGAAACGCTTGGACAATATAAAAAGGGCAGCGTTGAGGACAAATTGATCCAGTTGGATAAAGCGTGGACGTTCGCCGAACTAAAGGGCGATAAGAAGGCGGCCGCCGAGTTTATGGCTGACGATTATGTCGGCACGACGCAACAAGGTGTGCTCGAGAATAAGACTCAATACCTCGCTGCCTTGGCGCCGAATGCTGACGCTGTGAGATCTGACGAATATAACGTGAGGATCTTTGGCAACACCGCGATAATGACCCACCGCGGGACCGTCGAAGGCGTTAGAAATATGAAATTCCGCAGCACTCACGTTTGGATGAAGCGTGGCGGCAAATGGCTGATCGTCGCTCATCACGGAAGCCCGATGGTACCGCCGAGTGAGGATGCCGAACCCGAAAGCCAATAGCCTTCACAATTCCCCCGCCGAGGGCACGTTGCCGATGCCGGAGCAATTATAATAAACTCAGACGGTGTTTGGATGGCCGGAACTGACGGCGCCATACCACTTATAATGATCGAGAAACTGACCGTCATTTTTTTTATTATTCTCTGCCTCCTGCTGGGTTTCTATTTGATCCTCTCGCCGTGGGATACATTGTTTGGCAACTGGAGCGAAAACTACCTTCTGGCGCTCGTCAGCGAGGGGACGGGCCTGCCGGTGGTTCAGCAGACCGTTACGTCTAACTGGTTTCGCGGTGCCGTTACGGGGCTTGGCGTCGTGAATATTGTCATCGCATTCTGGGAAGCTGCTAACTTCAATCAAAGCGTCGCTCTCCTTCGCGAACATGATCAGTGCAAGGCACGCCGGTGAAACGCCGATTCTCACATCCGCTGGTCTATTGCATTTCCGAAGGCGACTTAACAGCCGCAAACTACCATCAAAAAAAGCAGCTGATCACAGACCGCGTACGGCGTGCTGCAGGCCGGGGCGTTGACCTTTATCAGATCAGAGAAAAAGATCTGTCGGGCCGGCTCTTGTTCGATCTAGCTTCTGCGGCGGTCGAAGCCGCACGCGGCAGCGAGACGAGGATACTGATAAATGGCCGGGCGGATATCGCGCTGGCGGCCAGTGCAGACGGGGTACATTTGCCGGCTAATGGCGTCCCGGTAAGGGAGCTTAGCGGATGTGTGCCGAAAGATTTTCTTATCGGTGCTTCGACACATTCGATCGCGGAAGCCGAGGCGGCAAAGGCAGCCGGAGCCGATCTCGTTACGTTCGGGCCGGTCTTTGCGAGTCCCGGCAAGGGTGAACCGACGGGCCCTGAGAAGCTTCGCGAAGTCGCCAATGCCCTTGGCACGTTTCCGGTCATAGCTCTTGGCGGTGTCGATGAACATAATATTGCCGTTGTCATGGAGCACGGTGCGTCGGGTTACGCGGCTATCCGCTATCTAAATCAACTTCTGGATCAATAGAACACCTTATGTCCGATCAAAAAGTTTGTTTGACCATTGCGGGTCTCGATCCTTCGGGTGGAGCCGGCATAATTGCTGACATCAAAGCCTTTTCGGCCTTTGGCTGTTTTGCGACGGCGGCCGTATCCTCGCTGACGTTCCAGAATACGACCGGTGTATTCGGAGCGGTGCATCAGGACGCTTCGTCAATACGCGGCCAGATCGAGGCCGTGATGGACGACTTTGACGTTGCTGCGGTCAAGACCGGGATGCTGCCGACCAGAGAAGTGATCGAAGAAACTGCGCGGATCATGAGCGAACGCGGTGTTAAAACCCTCGTGGTCGATCCGGTCGTGCGATCGACGTCCGGCTACGACCTCATCGATGACCCCGCACTCAGAATACTTATCGAAAAGCTTTTTCCGCTCAGCCTTGTGGTTACGCCGAACATTCAAGAAGCGGAACGAATTTCTGGTATCTCGATAAGCACGCCCGCTGACATCGAATCGGCCGCCAGGACAATCCTGTCAATGGGTGCTGCAAACGTGCTAATGAAGGGCGGGCATTCCTTCGATACCGAGAACGGAAAGGCTCGCGATCACCTCTTCGACTCCGTAGGCCGAGTACATGTTTTTGACGCGGAATACATCGACACTACGGCCACTCACGGCACCGGATGCACGCTAGCAGCGGCGATCGCGGCCAACCTGGCACTTGGAAAGTCGTTGTCCGATGCCGTGCGAACGGCGAAAGATCTTGTCACGGAAGCTATCCGGACTTCCAGGAATTTAGGCCGCGGCCATTCACCGATCAACATACCCTCGAATTTCACCCTCTCTTAAGTCGCCGATTTTCTTGCTTCGTTCGTGGCCTGCTCGCCTTTTGGACATCAGAAATGAAACTTGGCAGAATAGGACGGGAAAGCGAGATATTTCGGGAATGGAACTTACTGATCGTTCAAAAGAGCAGACGGAGCCCGGCAGTCTCAGGCTCGTATCGGAGAACAAGGGACTGCATAAATTAGCGGAACCGCAACAGCAGTTCGTTAATTTTATGTTCTTCCGGGTGAATCCATCGTGGCGAAAGCTTGATAATGAGACGAAGAGCATTTTCAAACGCGAATTTCAGGGCGTGCACGATTCGTACAAGGATGAGTTCCTGCTCTTCAGCTATTCGCTGGTAGGTTTTGATTCAAAGGCTGACCTGATGCTGTGGCGGATCGGGCATTCGCTGGATCTCATTCAGGACATGACGGCGAAATTGTTTCGCTCGGGCCTGGGTAGTTACCTTGAGACTGCCGAGAATTACCTTGCCGTAACAAAGCGGATGGCGTTCATCCCCGATGATGGGTTGGGCGATCCGCAGGCCAGGTCGCACGTGATCGCAGGCGGCGGAAAGTATCATTTTGTTTACCCGTGTGCCAAGCACGCGGACTGGTACGAGAAGACCGGCGATGAACGCGACGCGTTGATCGAAGAGAATTTTATGGTCGGGAAGAAGTTTCCGAACATTCGAATTCACCTGACACACGCGTTTGGGTCGAGCGATCATGAGTATTTGATCTCGTTCGAAACTGACGAACCCCGCGACTTTTTATCGTTGGCTGAAGTGCTTAGGCAAACGCCCGCCAGTAAGCTGACATTGCGGGGAATGCCGGTCTACACGTGCCGACAGCGGCCGTTGAGCGAATGTCTGGATGCCTTGGGATAGTGAGAGACACAGCATAGATGGTCGTCGCGAGAAAATTTATTTTTACGGGTTTGGTCCAAGGGGTCGGGTTTAGGTTCTTTACCCAGCGTGTCGCCGCACGCCACCAGGTCCGCGGCTATGTCCGGAATCTTGAGGACGGTCGTGTCGAAGCATTTGCCCAGGGGCCGGAAAAGTCTGTGGAAGAGTTCAAACACGACCTGACCGCCGGGCCGCGGCACTCACGCGTGGACGAAGTGGAAGAGCTAGTGATCGAGCCGACGTTGGAGTATTCGAACTTTAGAATTGAAAAATAGTTTAAATTCTTAGTGAACTTTGTGTCTTCATCTTTGTGCCCTTTGTGTTGAGAAAGACCTAAACACGAAGAACACAAAAGGAAGACACAAAGGTCACAGAGATTACTGGTCATTTAACATGGAAAATTTAAGAAAACTGGTTCGCGAAGTGCCTGATTTCCCGAAGCCGGGCATTAACTTTTACGATATCACGACGCTACTGAAAGACCCTGCGGGTTTGAAGCAGACGCTGGACGCGCTTTACGAGGTTTGTAAGGACGAGAAGATCGATACGGTGATCGGCGTGGAATCACGCGGCTTTATCTTTGCAACGCCGTTGGCGTATATGCTTGGTGCAGGATTTGTTCCCGTCCGTAAGCCGAAGAAGCTGCCGGCCGAAAAGGTCTCGATCTCTTACGATTTGGAATACGGCCAGGATACCCTGGAAATACACAAAGATGCTGTCGGTTCAGGGCACCGGGTGTTGATCGTGGATGACCTCTTGGCGACGGGCGGCACCGCGAAAGCGGTTGTCGACCTGGTTGAGGGCCTTGGCGGGGAAGTGGTCGGCCTGTTGTTCGTCGTCGAACTCGACTTCCTCGGCGGACGCAGTAAATTCAACGGGCATAACGTCCGATCGCTGATAAACTACGACAGCTAAGTCTTGACAATCAGAACCCCACACTTCAGAACCGGTTGTTCTGTTAGGTCCCGTAGCTCAGTTGGATAGAGCGTCCGCCTCCTAAGTGGAAGGCCGCTGGTTCGAATCCAGCCGGGACCACCATTTCTGCTTTACCTTTAGAGAGGTTCACCCTGAAGGACGAATGCTGCCCAAAAATATGGGCTGCTCCAGCGTTTGTCCCGGATCATTGCCGCCTGTGCCTTCCTTAGGGCGGCGGCAGGCGACGTCTTCTTTGAAGAGAACATCTCTCTATAAAGATCTGCCATCAACTCGGAAGTCGCTTCGTCGTTGATGTCCCATAGGCTTACGGTCACGCGTTTTGCGCCGGCGTACATAAATGCCCGAGTCATTCCGACCACGCCTTCACCCCTTATCTCTTTCCCAAAGCCGGTGCGGCAACCGCTGAGAACAACCATTTCTGCCGGAAGCCGCAGACTATAAATATCGCCGACACGCAAAAAGCCGTCCTGCGCTTCTCCGCTCTCATCGACCATTGAGAACACGAGTCCGCTGAGTTCCGGGTTGGCGTCGTTGATGAATCCATGGGTCGCAAAATGGATGTAGCGATATTGAGACAGACGGTCGGACGTCGCCAGCCGCCGGTTCGCTTGGAAGTCGAGCCATTTTTCCTTTTGTCCTGTGGGCACAGCGGAACTGATCAGTTCGGCTTCACGTCGGGTGTATGGAAGCCTGTTAAGGTCGAGTCCGTCGCGTGAGGTACCGTCTCCTGCTGAACGTGTACGGAGCTTCGATGCTGCGATCAGGTCTGCCTTTTTCTCTGGTCTCGGTTTAGGTTTGTTCGCGATCGCCTGAAAGCGCTCATCCCTCGTATCAAATATCGGGTCCGCCATCACCGCGAGAGTCATAACTGCGTCCGGCCTTGTGTGGGCCTCCCTGCGAAGCACCGAAAGCGCGGATGCCGATGGCAGACTGGTGACCTCGTTAGATTCGACGAGGTACTGGAAATCTGGCCGTTTCTCCTTATTCCCTGAACCGCCGAATTTGAGCGCCGCGAACGGCACATACTGCAGGCCTCCGTCGGGTACGACCATTATTCGCTTGTTTCCGAGCAAGGCTGCGGCAGGATCAAGAATGAGCGACGCCAGCTCGCGCGAGTATCTTTCCGCATCGGCGTCTGCCCGGGCAGTGCGCAGGTCGCGTTCTGCCCGCGTCTCGAACTTGATCTCTTTATTTCGGGCGGTGAGCGCTTCATAGAATTGCCTCGCCACGCCTTCGATCACTGCCGCAGACGGAAGCTCGACGGAGCGAAAGTCCTCTTTTGTGACGACCCACAAAAAGCTCTTTGTCTTGCCTAACGAATACTCGAGCAGTACTGAATCTCGGTCGAGTATCTCCGACTGTATTTCCTGCAAGGAAAGGGTTTTCGGCTGTGTCAACGCTGCATAACGAGGGCTTGCCGTGCGTATCTTTTCCTGAACTCGCTCGTGCTGGATCCGGATCTCATCGATCTCGATTCTCAGTGCTTCGCCGGCTGTTGGTGCGGCCCTTCCGCTCAGCACTTTGGTCAGATTCTCCATGCGTGCCGAGAGCAGGTTCCGGATCTCGGATTCTTTCCTCAGAAGCTCCTGATCGACGCCTTGTCGAATGCCTGGGTTCGATTCCGCAAGGATGTTGATCAAGCCGCGTGCACGCGAGGCTTCGCTCGCCTGGAAGGCGATCGCCGCAAAATTCTTGTCAGGCTCGACACGGTGTCGGGCCATCAGTATCTCGATGTAGAAGGAATAAAAATCCTGCAGCTCTACCGAGAAGGCGTCCCTCAGTTCGGCGGACTTGAGTGCGGATCGCGTTTTTTCTATCAGACCTACAGCTGCGGACGCGTTGGCTTGCGCGGCCGCTAGGTCATTCTTCTTTGCGTAGGCCTTTCCCAACAGTAGTAGCGTATTCGCCAGGTTGCGCAGACTTTCGAATGCTGAAAAGATCTCTCGTGAACGGTTCAACAACTCGATTGCCTCGTCAGATCTTCCTGCTTTTAGGCGGAGTGCCGCGATCCGACTCAAAATGGCTGCTTCGTCCATTCGGTCGGACAGCTTGTGCGATACCGCAAGAGCCTCGGCGAACAGGGTCTCGGCTTTATCGACTTCGCCCATCGAGGCCAGCGTACGAGCCAGATTACTGCGGGTGGTTGCCTCAAGCTTCTTGTTTCCGGACCGGCGGGCCACGTCGATAGCCCGGGTAAAGAACTCTGCCGCCTTGGCATCGGCGCTTTTGAGAGTGTTCACAGTTCCCAGTGAGTTCAGTGCGATGGCAACTCGAAGATCCTGGCCGGACTTCT
>JANNNS010000006.1:0-2480 GCA_031398645.1 Acidobacteriota bacterium | reverse complement strand
CTTCAACCCTACCTCAATGAGATCGGCTTTAACCTCGTCGGTTATGGCTGCACTACGTGTATCGGCAACTCGGGGCCGCTCGATCCGGCCATCGAAGAGGAAATTGTTGAACACGACATCATCGCGGCGTCCGTACTATCGGGCAATCGAAATTTCGAAGCGCGGGTCCATCAGAACATCAAGGCAAACTTTCTGATGTCGCCGCCGCTGGTGGTTGCTTATGCGTTAGCCGGAACTGTGATCAAGGATGTGTACCTGCATCCGATCGGCCAGGATACGGAAGGCAATGATGTTTTCCTCAAGGACATCTGGGCTTCACTCGATGAGGTGAAGGAACATCTTCACGCCGCTTTTGAGCCGGAAACCTACAAGCGTTTGTATCGCGAGTTTGCGGAGAAGAATCCCCTTTGGAATGAGATCGAATCAAGCACCGGCCAGGTTTACGAATGGGACGCGAATTCAACGTATATCCAGGAACCGCCATATTTTGATGACTTCACGATGGTAACGGGCAGTTTTTCGGATTTTTCGGGTGCTCGCGCATTGGCTATTTTCGGCGATTCGGTCACTACTGATCACATTTCGCCCGCCGGTGCGATCAAGGCAAACTCTCCGGCAGGGCTTTATTTACAGCAGCAGGGAGTTGAACCGCAGGATTTTAACTCATATGGCTCACGCCGCGGCAATGACCGCATTATGCTGCGCGGCACATTTGCGAATGTTCGCATCAAGAACCTCATGGTTGCCCCGATCGAGGGCGGAGTTACGAGATTCCAGCCGGACGGCGATGAGATGTCGATCTACGACGCAGCAATGAAATATAAGGCCGCTGGCACTGCGCAGGTCATCTTTGCCGGGACGGAGTACGGCACGGGCAGTTCGCGCGATTGGGCTGCGAAGGGAACGCGTCTAATGGGCGTAAATGCGGTCATTACACAGTCGTTTGAGCGAATTCACCGGTCGAATCTTGTAGGAATGGGCGTTTTGCCGCTCCAGTTCAAAGACGGCCAGTCGGCTGCTTCCCTAAACCTTGATGGAACCGAGACCTTCGATCTGACAGGCCTTGAAGGGGTGAATGTTCGGCCCATGCAGGATGTTACATTGCGTATCAACCGGGCGGACGGGAAGACCGAGGAAGTGACGCTGACCTTGCGAATCGATACGCCGATCGAGCTCGAATATTACAAAGGCGGCGGAATACTGCAGTATGTGCTTCGGCAATTGCTTGCAGGCTAGACGCGAATCTAATTCAAGATCGTTTTCGAATGGAAAAAGGGCTGGTTTGGCCCTTTTTCCATTGAAGGAAATGGCACGGAATAAAAGCTGAGTTTGAGGGAATTAAAGCTATCAATGGGCCTTTGGTTCCGTTCCCAGCACCCGGGCTAACAAAAATATATTGGCATTATGCCGCAAAAATAGTAAATTTAAGGTTGATGGCGGCGGCTCGACGCCATCTCTCACTGCTCAGGAGTACTCTATTAAAATGAAAAATGTAATCTCGCTCGGCCTCATCACGGCTGTTTTATGCGCCTCGTCCACCCCGTTGTTCGCCCAGCGTGGACGCGATGTTCGGGAATTTCGTCAGGTGAAAACCCAGGCGTTGGAGCCCGGAAACCGTTTTGGCTCTGTAAAAGCGACTTCGGATGGGAACGGAGTCCTGGTGGAGTGGGTGATGGATGCCGAGACGGACAACGCCGGCTTTCACGTATATCGTGTTAATGGAGTCTCGTCTGAGGTTGCCACGGAAGACGTGGTGCTTGGATCGGCCGCAACCCGTGGTTCGAAAAGAGTGTCAGGTGAGAGGTATTCATTTTTTGATGCCGCAGGCGGGCTAGACTCGGTTTATTACGTGCAGAATTTCTCGATGGACGGATCGACGGGAACGTCGACGAGCGTTACGCCTGCGTATGTACCCGAACTTTCGGGCGATCGTGCAATGCGTGCCGTTCAAGGATCGGAGAGCAAACCACGCGGGATCGTTACCGCAGGCAGGTTGGAACTTCCAAAAACTATCGCACAGGAAGTTTTCGCAAATACGATCGCTGCGGACCCCAACACTCATGCATGGGTAGTGTCGCAGCCGGGCGTTCGTATCGGCGTCCGGCGTGAAGGCTTCTTCCGCGTAACAAAAGCAGAACTGCAGGCCACGGGTTTTAACGTGAATAGCGACAACACGCTTTGGCAGCTGTATCGCCAGGGCGTCGAGCAAGCGATCATCGTTGGTCCGAATGCGGACTACATCGATTTCTACGGAGTGCCAATGGATACTCCAGAAACCGACATGGCCATGTACTATCTCGTCTCAGGGCCAGTTGCAGGAAAGCGCATTGCCTCGCGGGTTGCCCGAGCCGTTTCCGGAACTGTAACCTCGACGAATTATTCGCAAGTATCTGAGGTAAGGCAACGCGCCAACTACTTGAATCAGGTTTTGAACGGTGATGCGGAGAATTATTGGGGCGCGGTGGTTGTACCAAGTGGCA
>JANNNS010000341.1:0-6128 GCA_031398645.1 Acidobacteriota bacterium | reverse complement strand
GAAGCTGAAAGAGATCGACGATTATGCAAATACGGTTGCGAACACCTGGAAAGGGCCGGGTATGGCCATCGCGGTCGTGAAGGACGATAAAGTCGTCCTGGCAAAAGGGTACGGCTCTCGCGAAATTGGAAAGAATCAGCCGGTTAACGAAAACACATTATTTGCGATCGCTTCGAATTCAAAGGCCTTCACCACCGCGTCGATCGCGATCCTCGTGGACGAAAAGAAGATGTCCTGGGACGATAAGGTCACGAAATATTTGCCTGATTTCAAGGCCTACGATCCGTGGGTGACAAATGAGCTGACTATCCGCGATCTCGTGACGCACCGTGTCGGACTCGACACCTTTAGCGGCGACCTGTTGTGGTACGAAGCTGATTTTACGCCCGATGAGATATTGGCCCGCGTAAAGTTTCTCAAGCCTGTGTCCAGTTTCAGGACGCGGTACGGATATCAGAACCTGATGTTCATTGCGGCCGGCAAAGTGGTGGAAAAAGTATCCGGCAAGCCTTGGTGCACCTTCGTTCGCGAACGGATCCTTGGTCCACTCAGCATGAGCCGTACGACCTGCGGTTTCGGAGATCTGGGCGACAACGCCGCCATGCCGCATAACGAATCGGGCGGAACTCTTCGCTCTCTTCCGCACGGAAACGTTAATAGCGGCTACGGTGCGGTTGCCCTTAATTCGTCGGTAAACGATCTTTCGAAATGGGTCCGCACTCAACTCGGGAAAGGGAAGTTTGAGGGCAAGCAGATCTTTAGCGAAGGGCAAGCGTGGCAGATGCATCAGCCTTTTCTAGCCCAGCAGATCTCTGAACCGGCGTGGAAAAACAATCCGACAAGGCACTTTACCGGTGTCGCCTCGGGGTGGTTCGTTTACGATTATCATGGGCGGAAGATCATCAATCACAGCGGAGGCCTCGATGGGATGCTGTCATACACAGTGTTAATACCCGAAGAGAACGCAGGTTTTGTCATCCTGACAAATTCGGAGTTTCCGCCATTCATCGTGATGATGAACAAGATCCGCGATGTCCTGGTAAACGCACCAAAACGCGACTGGAATGCTGAGGCGATCGAACAGGTCAAGCAAACGAAGGCAGCAGACGCGGCGACTCGCAAAAAGCAGGAAGAGGCACGGGTTGCGGACACGAAGCCATCATTGGCACTGTCGAAGTATGCGGGAACTTATTCGGACGATCTTTACGGTGCGATAACGATCGCGGAAGAGAACGGAAAGCTTGTAATGCGTTTTTCGCGTTCAGCCAATTTCGTCGCCGACCTGGAACACTGGCATTACGACACATTTGAGATCAAATGGCGGCCGTCTGTCTCGTACAATTTCCCGCGAGGTTTTGTGACATTTACCATCGACAAAGACGGAAAAACCGATGAGCTGAAGATCGATCAGCCGAACAATGACTTCTGGTTCTACGAATTGCATCCAAAACGCGTCAAATAGCAGGAGGCAAAATGCCTCGACAAACTCGGCGGTTCGTGTAAGAATACTTGTTTGCCGATCAGTGTTGGAAGTCGAAAAGAGCCCGGAGGGGATAGAATTTCTATGTCGAACGAAAACGAAGGATCTGACCAGGAAAAAGCTAAACCGACGATCACCATCGCCGAAAAACCTGGTTCGCAGCCGGCAAATGCCGAGAAAGAAACAATAACCATCGCCGAAAAGGAACAGCCGAAGAAGCCTTAGAGCGAAGGTCAAATATACTGGAGAGACCTAATTTGATGTCAGAAGAAGCAGTACAGACGGCGGAAGCCACCGAAGAAACGCCAGCGATCACGACCGCTGAGGCTCCCGCAGCACCAGCAGCAGAACCCGAAGATGTTCATTACCAGGCCGTAGAAAAAGACGGTTCGGTGACGGCGATCTGGGAAATGCAGGGCCAAAAGCACCTTCGCACGATCGATCCGCGTTCCGGTGAAGGCAAGCAGATCCTCGCCCTGTTCGAAACGGCAGCCTAATAAAGCTCCAGTTTAGGTATCGAACACGAAATTGCACGAACAAAGTGTCGTGCGGTTTCGTGTTTTTGTATTCGGCTGTATTTAGACGGGAAGAACTTTTGTGATCGGATGGCCAGTGTTTTTCAGGTTTTTGCCTTCAAACATGGCGACCGTCACTACGCCTATTCCGGCTGACGTTAGGAATATCTCGTCTGCTTCACGAATCGCTTCGATGCCGGCTTCGACCTCTTCGCATTCAGTGTTTTCGAGAACATACTCCCGCGTTGTACCTGCAAGGCAGCCCGTCATGAGGCTCGGCGTAAAGAGACGTTCGCCCTTTAGCCAAAACACGTTAGCCAAACAAGCCGAGCTAACCTCACCCCGCTCATTCAACCTCACAGCCTCATCAAAACCGCGAGATTTCGCTTCGTCAAACGCCATCAGCGGTTCGAGATAATTGCAGGATTTTATTCCGGCCAAGGGTGATGTCGTATTTATATTATGGACTGATTGCGTCAAGCGAACTGTTTCCGATGCCTTTCGCACGTCACCGCACAAGATGCTAAGTGTCGTGCTCTGTTCACATTTCAAGGTCCAGATTGGCGATGTCGATTCGTCGAGAAATGAGAGGCGGACTCGCCCGCTTGCAACTCCGCTCTGCTCAATAGCTTTGTCGACTGCCGTCTTCACCAACACCTCAGAAAACTGCGAAAGATCAACGTTTAGGCGTTTTGCATTTTCTGCGAGCCGTCGCCAATGCTTTTCCCAAAAAATGGTGAGTCCGTTGCGCACAGCAATAGTCGTAAAAACGCCCTTACCGTAAAGCACAGCCAGAGTCGGAGTCCGTTCCGTAGAAATGGCGCCCGTACTAAGAGCTATGTTGGTCAAGATCTCTCTCACTTGTTAAGGTTTTTGACGATGGCGGTTAGAGCAAGGATCGTAAAAACAGGAACGAGTGCTTGCAGAAATGAGAATACAAAATCCGCAGCCATTACCCTCCGATCCTTTGAGTACTTTCGATTTTTCCCATCCCTATTAGCTCCCGTAAAAAGGTCGAGAGGCGGCGCGCCAATGGAGCTCGAGACCGATGTAATGTGTGGTTCAGTATTGAACCACTGTTTGAAGATGATTCGAAGCAACTGAAACTTCCCTAGGTAGATAAGTGGTGCAAACATAACCACAAGCGTCATACCTACATCATCGCCCAGTAGTCTGACCATCTCGAGAAACACTCCCGAAATCGCACAAATACTAGCGGCAACGAGACATTTTCTTAAAAAAGATGGCTTCCATAGATGGTCAGAACCTGCGAATGAAACGATGTAAATCAACGCAGAAAGCCCGTATGCGACATAGGTTAACGTAGGAATCCATCGTAGGACGGTGCCGTTCAAAGCACGGCTATAATTCGAGGCTCAAGTCTTCTCTCCCTTTAGCCTCGATTCGACCTTTTCGATCACGGCAAAATTCCGTGACCAGGTCCGCGACCAGATCGCTCTTTTCCTCCGCCGGGACGTGGCCGCAGTTTTTTAGGACGACGAAGCGGGAATGCAGGATCGAATCGTGGAGTTTATAGCCGTTATGGATGCCGATGACATGGTCCTGCTCGCCCCAGACTATTAGGGTCGGCTGATTGATGAGGTGCGCATCCTTTTCTATGCGGTTCGCACGCCAGTTGCGCGATGTGGCGAGGACCGAGTGGTGTCCGTCGGCGGCGGTCAGCGGGCGAAGGACGTTCGAGATGCGATCTTTTGTGATCAGATGATGGTTCGCTTTTGCCAGCGTGCCACGCATCCTGTACTTGAGCATCGCCCGTGAATCTACCAGAAAAGGCGTGATCACCTCGCCTATGCCGCGTATCGCCGCTAGGCGAAGGATCGGATGTGACAAAACCTCGTCGTTGCATACGGCGTCGATCAGGACCAGCTTTTCGACGTATTCAGGATAGTCGAGACAGATGGTCATCGCGACCGCTCCGCCGTAGGAGCTGCCGACCAGCGTCGCCTGTCCGATGCCGAGTCGGTTCATTAGGCGCGAAACCATCCGTGCCTGCGCGTCGATCGAATAATCAAACCACTTCGGTTTTTCCGAATACCCAAAACCGATCAGATCAAGGGCGATGACGTGGAATCCGGCGTCGGCAAGGACCGGGGCAACCTTGTGCCACACATAAAGCGACGCCGTGTAGCCATGTATAAGGACCAGCGAAGGGTTTGTCCGGTCACCAAACTCCTGATAGTGCACACGGGCACCTTCGACGTTGATGAAACGCGAGTGGTCCGAGTGCGGCACCTGATCGTAGACATCATCCCAATTCACGGTCTTCGCGCGCTTCAGCATCTTTACGCCGACACCTACGGCCAGCCCGCCTGCAAATGCAACTGCCAGATCTCGCTTTTTCATAGAAATTATTACGTTCGGCCGCAAGCTGAACCTTGACCCAATTCTAACTCAAAACCACCTTTGGCTGAACAGATTTATCGGCCTCACGATATTCGCCAATGGCGATCAGTTCGCCGTCGGGGCCCGTCATTCGAATCGTGTCGCCATCGGCAAACTGCGGCTCAAAGATCCGTGAGGACATCCCGTTCTTTGTCTTAAGGGCCCTTTCCTCACTGAGAAGGACCTCGGGCAAATGCGCGACCGCCTCGTCCATCGGAATTAGTCGCGCCATCGGATCGGCAGATCCTTCGAGTTCCTCGAGCGTCACTGCCCTGTCGATCGCGAATCGTCCTGCCCGTGTTCTACGTAATTCTTCAAGATGTGCGCCCACACCGACGGCCCTGCCGATATCCTCTGCCAGGGTTCGGATATAGGTACCGGCGGAGCAGGATACCCGAATACGAAGTGCGTCACGCGGATTGCTGGTCTCGCCGCCACCATTTCCTAGTTCGAGTTCATGGATCGTAACGGGAACCGATTTGCGCTCTATTTCGATTCCCTTTCTCGCCAGCTCATACAGCTTTGTGCCCTCGACCTTTTTTGCCGAGTACATTGGCGGCATCTGCATTATTTCACCTCGGAATTGGCGAAATGTTGCGTCCCAGTCTATCGTTTCAAGTCGTGCGGACAGTTCCTCGTTTTCAAGTTCGCCATCTCCAGTCCGCGTTCCCGTTCGATCCCCGGTGTCTGTCTCGAAACCGAACCGTACCAACGCCTCATATTCCTTCTCGTCCTTGTCGAGAAACTGTGCCAGACGCGTTGCTTGTCCAACGAGGATGACCATTACGCCGGTCGCGAACGGGTCGAGCGTGCCAGTGTGGCCAACCCGCTTTGTTTTCAGGATGCGCCGAATGCGGGCTACAACGTCGTGCGAGGTGATGCCTGCGGGTTTATCTACTACAATGAGTCCGTTCATTTCGTATATCTATTTTACTTTTAATTGATCGATCTCGAGTTGTTAGATCAACGATTCTTTTGCGAAAGACCGATGTGGCGAAAACGTCTAGAACTTAACGAACAGCGTGAACGCTTCATAGCGGATGCCGAACGCTCTCGTGAGCGGACGATGAATCGGGCAGTCAAGCTCCTGGCGGCAAAGCCCCGTTCGGTTGAGGAGCTGCGGGAACGCCTGTTGGAAAAGCTGTGGACGAACGAGGAGATAGTCGATCGGGTGATCGAGAAATTAAAGGAGTATAACTACCTGGACGATGCGAAATTTGCGGGTGATCTTGCGTTATCCAAGCTCCGTCAAAAGCCGCAGGGGAAGCGTCGCCTGAAAATGGCACTTTCACAGAAAAAGCTGAGTTCGGAGAATGTAGACGCTGCGATCGAATCGGCGTTCGAAAAACTGCCGGAAGCAGACCTCATCGACGTCGCGATCGAGAAGCGGCTCAGGCTAAAAGGCAAGCCCGAAACTCGAGAAGACAGCAAGAAGTTCTACGACCATTTGCTGCGGCAGGGATTCGATTTCGACCTCATTCGCTCAAAGATGGCCGAAGTTGCAAAGAGAGCAATAGTTGACGATGAATAGGATCGACTACAACGGCAAGAAGTTCGCTTCGATCCAGAATTCGGGGTCGGGCGAGGTCGGTTCCGAGACAGTGTTCCATTATCACCAGAGCGGTGAAACCGTCTGGGCCGAATACTGTGGCGGTGCAATAGTTCGCGGCCACTTGATCGCTAAATGCGATGCCGATGGAGTGCTTGATATGCGCTACCAGCACATTAAT
>JANNNS010000298.1:0-3359 GCA_031398645.1 Acidobacteriota bacterium | reverse complement strand
CTTTGGAGCTGCGAAGGATATTCCAATGTCGCGAGCCGTTCTTACCAGTTGCCCGTCGATCGGTACGGTCTTGATGTTTGCACAGGCTTCGGATAAAGGCACCGTAACGATCGTGCCGGCTTGCAGAGCCACCATCTTACCGGTCTCACCCGTTGCCAACGCCCGCACCGCACAAGCCCCAAAATTAGTTCCAAGCATCCGGTCGAAGGCATTCGGGCTGCCGCCACGCTGCAAATGGCCCAGCACGACGCATCGCGATTCCTTTCCGGTCATCTCCTCAACGCGCTTCCTGACATAATCACCAACGCCTCCCAGCCTTAATTCCGATGTATCGGAGTACATTTCCGATTTACCGATCTCCTTTGCCCCTTCGGCAACTACGATATTCGTAAACTGCGAACCGGCCTTTTCACGAGCTAAAACTTTTTGCGCGACCGATTCGAATGAGAAAGGTATCTCCGGGATCAGGATAACGTCGCCGCTGCCTGCAAGGCCGCAGTGAAGGGCGATCCAGCCCGTGTTTCGGCCCATTACCTCGAGTACCATTACGCGGTCATGCGACGCAGCGGTCGTGTGAAGCCGGTCAAGGGCCTCAGTCGCAATATCGATCGCGGTCATGAAACCGAACGTTAGTTCGGTTGCAGCCAGATCATTGTCGATCGTCTTCGGCACGCCGATTATGGGAAACCCGCGTTTGTGGAATTGTTCGGCGATCGCAAGCGTGCCTTCACCGCCGAGCACTATCAATGCTTCGATCCCCAGAATGTCGAGATTCGCAAGGGCTTCGCCGATCGGCATCTCAGGAAACTGTGCCTTTCCGTCGACCATTTTCACAAAGCTGCCGCGGTTTCGGGTACCGAGTATCGTCCCGCCGCGAGGCAAAATGCCGCTGACAGTTTGCAGCGACAGCTTCATCGTATGCGTCTCACCTAAAATTCCCTCAAAACTGTCCTCGATACCGATGACCTTCATTCCGTACTCGCCGATCGCCGTTCTAACGACCGCGCGAATGACAGCGTTCAAGCCGGGAGCGTCGCCGCCGCCGGTTAAGATGCCTATCTGCTTATACATAGAAAACCTAGGAGCATTTTAAATGAAAAACGCAAAAAGTGAAAAAGCTCTCCGTTATCAGCATTTGCCGATCGGGGTCAAAAAAGGAAAAGACGAACTCGATCTTGAGTCCGTCTGCTAATAGGCCGCACTTGTTATGCGGTCATTTCTTTGCGATGGTCTGTTGCGAAAGCCTTTTAGCCTCCATCATCGATTCCAGTGCCTTCTGCACCTGCGGATCTACTTCAAGAAGCACCTGAATGCCGGCCTCATTTGAATGGGTAGCGGTGGCCAATTCCTCACGAACCCTCGTCCTTGCGTGGTCGGACAATGCTGTAATGTTCTCTGCCGACAATCCTGAATCTTTGGAACTGACTGCATATTGCCGAAACGCTTCGAATAACTTGTCGTTTATCTGGAGCGTATCCGCCGAAAAGCTTTGGCGATGGTCCTGTTTTTCGATCTTATAATTTTCGAAGCCGGCGATCTTTCCCGCCACAAGCTGCCGAGTAAAGAAGAACGCAGCCTCGTTGACGCGAAAACGAAGCGTCGTTCCTTCGACAGGTTTCGCTGTAACATCCGGCTCTATCCCACGCCCACCGTAAAGCACCCGGCCATCTGCCGTGGTCACCGCTTCGCCGACCGGTTTAGGCTTACCGTCCACTTCACCGGTGTCCGAGTGGGAATAATACTCGTAAATAGATCCGTTTGAGTAATCTCGCTGGAGTGAACGGCCGAAGGGCGTGTAATAGCGTGCCATCGTCAAGGTAAGCCCCGTTCCATACGGAAGCGGAAATACCCGCTGGACAAGTCCTTTTCCAAAGCTATCAGTGCCGACCACCACTCCGCGTGCATAATCTTGAATCGCACCGGCAACGATCTCGGACGCCGAGGCCGAACCGCCGTTTATCATCACAACGAGCGGAAAATCGTGATTCTTGCCGCTAGTCGAGAGCATGTCTTCTGTCGTTGCATAGCGGGAACGGCCCTTGACCGACACTACCGTCTGGCCACCGGGCACAAACCTGCTCACGACCTCGATCGCCTGGGGCAGCAAGCCGCCTGGATTGCCCCTAAGATCGAGAACAAGGCTTGTCATTCCCTGTTTTTGAAGGGCAGAGATGGCGTCGTCGAGTTCTGCAGAAGTGGTCTCCTGAAATCCGCCGACAAGCCCTACGTAACCCACGCCGTTCGGCAGCATAAAATAATTTCTGATAGAAGGAAGTGGAACACCGCCACGAACGATCTCAAAATCGAGTGGTTTAGCCGCGGACACCCGTTCTACTTTGACCTTCACCGTCGTATTTCGCTCACCCCGAACGTTCTTCGAAACCTCGGCGCTGGACCACTCCGTGGCGTCCTTTCCATCAACCTCGACAAAACGGTCGCCGTATCGCAGGCCAGCTTTGTCCGCCGGTGTATTCGGCACGACCGATTGGACATAGACGCCGTCACGATGCTGCAAGATCGAGACCCCTATGCCGTAAAATTGCGAGGATTGTTCCTCCCGCAATTTCTGAAACTCCGTGCGCGTGAAAAAGCCCGAATGCGGATCCAGACTCCAAAGCGTACTCTGTATCGAACTCTCTGAGACTTTTTCGTAATCGACTTTCCCGATATAGTTCTTGTCGATAACATCAAGAGCTTCTCTGTAATCCGAAACCACACGAGCATTCGTCAGTTCAGTACTGGCCGAGGTCTTGGCCAATTTGCCAAACAGCCCGCCGCCAACCGCCCCGAGAACCACAAATATCGCCGCACCAATAACTAGTTTCTTTTCCATCAAAAACGTTCTCTGCGTAATATACGAATATAACACATATTTAGTTGCCCGAACCGTCGTCTCCGTTGTAGGGGTACGCGAGGGCCGTTACCGCCAAAAAGGCCGTATGAACCCGGTGAGCTGAACAAAATCGCTACTCTTTCCGTTTAGTCTGCAAAGGCATTTACTTTTTATTCGCAAGAATTTAACATCTACAGTTTGTCTCAAATGAAACCCGACATTTCCATCGTCGTGCCCGCGTATGAGGAAGAGGATCGCCTTGGCGACTCTCTTCGCAAGATATTGACCTATGCCGAGGGCCTGCCGATCCGGTCGGAACTCGTGGTCGTGGACGACGGTTCCCGCGATAAGACCGCCGAAGTTGCTCGGCAGGTCTGCTCGGAATTCGAAGGTGCTCTGACCAAAGTCATCCGTTACGAGTCGAATCGAGGGAAGGGCTTTGCGGTGAAGACCGGGCTTTTGTCCGCTGCCGCCGACATTGCCCTTTTCAGCGACGCCGACCTATCGACGCCGATCGAAGAAATGC
>JANNNS010000296.1:0-13945 GCA_031398645.1 Acidobacteriota bacterium | reverse complement strand
GACTAAGACCGCTCCCTGGACTGGTACGAGCTGTGCCAGCGAGAGTTGTACGTCGCCAGTACCCGGCGGCATATCGACGATGAGGTAATCGAGATCACCCCAGTTGACGTCGGACAAAAACTGTCTGACCACACCATGAAGCATCGGCCCGCGAAGGATCATCGGTTTGTCGGGCGGAACCAGCACGGCCATCGAGATCATCTTGACGCCGTGTGCCTCGATCGGCTTTAGCTGGCCGTTGATCACCTCGGGCTGGCCATAACCTGTGCCGAGCATCAGCGGAACGTTCGGGCCGTATACGTCGGCGTCCATAATGCCGACCTTGGCTCCGTCCGCAGCCAGGGCGACCGCCAGATTTACCGCGACGGTCGATTTGCCGACGCCGCCTTTGCCGGACGATATGGCGATAATGTTCTTAACGCCAGGGATCGCGATATTGTTGGCAATGCCTCGGCCCTGCGGTACTTCGGCGTCCATCGTGACCTTTACATTGGTCACGCCCTCAAGGCCGCGAACTATCTCGTTCGCCTGGTCCTCCATCTGCTCCTTGACGGGGCAGGCCGGCGTGGTCAGTACGATGCGAAACGAGACGTCGCCTTCTTTTACGCTCAGGTCGCGGACAAAACCGAGTGTCACAATATCCTTACGCAGGTCGGGGTCTATGATCTGACGTAAGGCTTCCAATACAACTTCTTCGTTCAATTGACTCATGTTATTACCTAAGGGGAAGCAAAAAGTATAGCAAATTCCAACACCAAAAGCGGTTGCAGTAAGAGTGACTTCAAAATTGCAGCCGTTATGTCCACACATTGTCCGGTGGCTGTCCGGTGCTTGTCCGGTCACCTCGACCGGACAGGGAAGTGAGTGATAACAGAGCAATTAGCATCATTATGAACGCGGAATATCACCGAAAATCGCGAAAAAGTTTTAGACGCGCCGAGCTCAATCTGTTGTCAAAGATCAGGCGACCGCCGGGCGTTCGCGTAACGGCACAGTGTTGCATAAGTGGGATGCGATTGCAATAGTTTTTTTCAAGTTGTTTATCGTTCGACGAGCTAATAAGTTATTAAGAGCGGACGTAAGCAATTTATGCAGATGACAAAGAACGAAATCGAAAGCTATAACCATATCCGCTCAGGCGGAGCTGGATTCATTGAACTCCCGCGAGGGCTGATCGCGGTGTGGGGCAAAGAGGCGGTCCAGTTCCTTGACGGGATGATCACCAACGATATGAAGACGCTCGAGGACGGGCAGCAGATGCTTGCGGCGTTCCCGAATGCCCAGGGGCGGCTGCTGGCTGTGGTCCGCATACTTCGGCAGGGTGATCGTTTTCTGATAGAGACCGAGGAAGCGACGCGTGAGAAGGTTTTCAATAATCTTTTTCGGTTTACGTTTGCGGGCGATTTTTTTGTTGAGGACCTGTCGGGGAATTTTGAATATTTTGAGGTTTTTGGAGAATTTCCCGCAAACTCGCAAGGTTCGGAGTTGTCTGCCTTGGGCGGCGGCCACATTTTTGCTGGCCGGTCCACGGTTGGGTATTTTATCCCGGCTGAGGAGGCCGGAAAGCTTAGATCTGAACTTATCGCCGCAAATGCCGTAAAGATCGACGATGAGGAACTTTACGAAACGCTCCGTATTGAATCAGGCATACCGAAATACGGCGTCGACATGGACGAGACCACGATCGTCCCCGAACTCGGCCTCGACGGCCTTATCTCATACACAAAAGGCTGCTACATAGGCCAGGAAATAATCGCCCGCATCCACTTCCGCGGTCATGTAGCCAAACAGATGACAGGATTGATCCTCAGCTCACCACCTTTCGAAGGCGGGCTGGTAGCCGATTCGGCTCAAAGCGTGGTTGCTTCGTCCGGAGTGGAACTTACGTCAACGGATGGCAAAAATACCGGACGGATAACGTCGTCGATCTTTTCGCCGAAGCTCGGACGAACCGTTGCCATGGGATTTGTCCGGTATGACTATCTCAGTTTTGGAACCAGACTCGTCATTGGCAATTCGGAGGCTATGGTTAGCGACTTACCGTTCCTGTGATCTCGTTTTCTAGTCTTATGGAACTTATAGGAGGTCTATCCCCGAAACACACGAAAGAAGAAAAAGAAGAGGAAATTTAGGTACCGGCTCTCGTTTGATTTGTTTTGTGCATGTCGCGGATAGCTCGGAAGAGTTGGTCCACGAAACACACGAAAAGAAGAAAGCAGGGAATTAAGATGTCTTAATCTTGTTTGATTTGTTTCGTGTATTTCGTGGATAGATCTGAAGAATTGGTTCACGGAGCACACGAAAGAAGAAAAAGAAGAAGAGGAAGTTTACTTACCCGCTCTCGTTTGATTTGGTTTGTGTATTTCGTGGATAATTTCGCACAAATGGACGACCTTCGCGACCCAAATAACCCATCGGAAATGATCCTCTCAGCTGAGACATATGCCGTTGTGGGAGCGGCCATGGAGGTTCATTACAAACTTGGCACTGGCTTTCTCGAGCCGGTTTACCAGCAGGTCCTCCCGATAGAGTTTGCACTGAGGAGTATTCCGTTTGAAGCGCAGCGAAGATTCAACATCGAATATAAGGGAACGGCGATAGAAAAGGAGTACGTAGCGGACTTCGTTTGTTTTGACCAGATAATCGTCGAGATCAAGGCACTGAATCAGCTTTCAACCGTTGATTGGTCGCAGGTGTTAAATTATCTAAAAGTTAGTCGGATGCGGGTCGGGCTCCTTTTCAATTTTGGAAGTGTCGGCCGCCTGGAATGGAAGAAGCTAGTGATCTGATTCTCCTTTGATGTGTTTTTTGTCTTCGGGATAGATCGGAAGAATTGGTCTACGAAGCACACGAAAAGAAGAAAGCAGAGAATTAATTTGTCTGGGTCTTGTTTGATTTGTTTCGTGCAATTCGTGGATAGATCGGAAGAATTGGTCCACGAAATACACGAAAGAAGAAAAAGAAAGAACGTGACGAACAGAGACCTGGGCGACCCGCAGCGGCAAAACCTTCTCCTTAAGAATGAATGTTGTGCAACTCAATATGGAAGAACTTGATATCGACCTGCCGAACGCAAAGCTTGCGTATACCATTATTCAATCGCTGCTCCAGGCAAATGAGGCGTTGAGCGATCTGCTGGTCGTGATGGCCCACGCTCTGGACGAAGACGTGACCAAGGCCCTGACGGCGACGAATGAATGGCAGGGCTACATGGAATCGAAGCGGAATCTTGAGAATACGAAGGTGCAGATCGAGAAATTTACGGAAGGACTCAAGAAACTTGATAAGGCGTGAGATCCGAACTTCAATCGGAAGTCTTGTTTGATCCGTTTCGTGTATTTCGTGGAAAATCTCCTCTACCTATAGATCAAGAAAAGTTATCCACGAATTACACGAAATAAGAAAGCAGGAAAAGAAAAGAATATTGCGAAGAATGATGTATGAACTGGTTATTATCGGAGCCGGACCGGCGGGAATTGCGGCGGCGTTTGAGGCTAAGAAGGCGGGGCTTGAGTATGTCGTGATCGAGAAGGGGCTGATCGGGAATACGGTCTATCACTATCCGGTCGGGCTGACTGTTTTTTCTACTACGAACGAGCTTGAGTTTAATGACGGCGATCTTAAACCGGCTCGGGAAAAGCCGACGCGGGAGGAACTGCTTTCTTATTATGTGCGGTTCGTTTTGGATAATGAGTTGAACGTTAGAACTGAAGAGTCGGTGACAGGTGTCGTGGCTCTCTCCAGAGGGATTTCCGCAGCTTCGTCTGGTTCGTCCTCTTCCGTGGTCCAGGATTTGACCACAGAAGAAGATGAAAAGGATGAAAAGCTCGGCAGATTTGTCGTGACGACAGACAAGTCTGAATATGAAACAAAGAACGTACTTTTCGCTATCGGGGCTATGGATTATGCGCGGAAGCTGAATGTTCCTGGGGAAGATCTGCCGAAGGTTCGGGATCATTTTCATGAGACTTATCCGTGGGTGAAGAAGCACGCGTTGATCGTCGGCGGCGGGAATTCGGCAGGTGAGGCCGCTTTGTTTTTGGCTCAGGAAGGGGCGGAAACGACACTGGCGATATTTCGCGACGACTGGGAGAATAACGATCCGAAACAGGGCTGTATTAAAAACTGGGTAAAGCAGCCGCTTGAGGAAGAGTTAAAAGAACATTGCCTGAAGCTGTTTTTCCTTGGAAAGGTGATTGAGGTCCGCGAGAAGGAGGTCGAGCTTGAAAGCGAGAACGGCGACCGTGTGGTGATCGAGAACGACGTGGTCTTTGTTTTGATCGGGTCGGATGCCGATCTGACGATACTGAAAAGCCTCGGCGTCGAGACCGAAACGGGGAAAAGCGGAGAGGTTCCGGTCTATGATCCTGAGACGTTCGAGACGAATGTGCCAGGAGTTTACGTTGCCGGACATTTTACCCATCAGCGGCATATCAAAGGAGCGATCGATGCTTCGAAGGCGTTGGTTCCAAAGCTCGCTGAGAAGCTTCGGCCTCGTCGGAGCGCAAGCGTCCCGCTTGCATGAGCGTGTAACGCGAACAGCCGTTTGACCTTCAACAGACAAGAGCCAAAACCTTACGCCTGGCGGCGTTGCAAGCGGGACGCTTTCGGTCCGACGAAAAGGAGCGGCGGCTGGGAATTATCCCGAACCGCCGCTTTTTACTATGCGAATTTGGCCAAATTCTACTGGCCGTCTGCTTTTTTCGTTCTCACGAAAACCTTCTGGTTAGCGAATCTTTCGGCAATGTTCGCCGGGTTCAGATCATAGGAAGTCACGTCGAATACTTCGCGGACGTTTCCGCCAACGGTCGTGGTCCATTTGTACGGGAGCTGAACACCGCCGGTGCTGCGGTAATCCGAGAACTTAACAAGATTTTCGACCGATCCCATTTCAGCATCGATCTTTTTGCTAAACATCACGTGATCGCGAGCGGCTTCGCCAGCAGGGAGGGGCTCGCCCTTGACGAACGTGAACACTTTCGGAGCACCCATTCCGCGATAGCTCATTGCAACTGGCAAGTTGTTCGACTTGCCGATGAAGAGCTTGTAGCTCGAACCGCCGAACTCGGCATTGACGATATTGACGGCTGTTCCGTCGATGTCGCTTTCGCCGGCAAAGGTGTAACTGACATCGATGCCTTCCGGTGCGGTCATCAGAAGTGCGAGCGAGAGGCGGAGAAGTTCGTTGTGCTTCATTCCCGCATGCGGAGCGGCCGCTCCCGGATGTGCGGAACGCGAAAGCACAACGTGCTTATTTTCGTCGTCCTTCGTTTTCCATGTTCCGGCTTCGCCGCCTTCGATCTGGCGAACGATAACCTTTTTGCCGTCTTCGCTTGTGAATGTAGCGTCGCCGGCTGGGACACGTTCTTTGATCACAACGGTCTTCCCGTCTGAGGTCGTGAAGGTGCCGTCGCCGTTGCCGGCGATCCTTACCTTCTGAGCATCGCCATCTCTTGTGACCATTACGATGTCATGCTGCTCCTGCGACATTGCCTTTGCTCCGGTACCGTCATCTTTGCCGATCTTGATCTTGGTCGAGAGCTTGTCCGGGAACTGAAGTGCGATCTCGGTCTCGCCGGGTTCAGCACGCTCGGCGTCACCGACCTTCATTGTGTGGACAGAACGTCCTGTGATGACAAGGCTGCGAACCTCGGCCAGTGCGGCGTCACCGCCGAGGGCGATCCGCGACTTGCGAACGATGTCCAGTGCTTTTTCGTCTGACTTGAATTTTGCACCTACGTGGTCGGCAAGCGAGCCGAGTCCCACAAAGAAAACTGATATCGATAAAACTGAAACTGCAAATCTTTTCATTATTAGCCTCCAAATAAAAGTTAACTATTGCCGGTCGAACAAGCGTCATGAACGCTTATGAACTAAGAATGTCGGGAAACAGGCTTTCGCCGGACTGTACGGATGATGCCATTCATCCACGCCGAATAGGTTAAGACCACGCAAAGAGTTTGTTAAGAATGTAAAATGTCGCTTAAAACCATTTACAACCGATATTCAAACGTAGAGAATTGCGTTGGTCCTTGTGGTAAGGCGTTATGAAAGGCTCTTGGGTTACAACATTTGCGGTCGGCGGCGTTCTCTTGCTGCTAACGCTCTTTCTTGGGCTTCAGTTTAACTGGCTTGCCCAAGCGAGCGATGCGGAGCGCGAGCGGATGCAGCGGCGGGTTGACGCTGACACAAAGGCATTTGCCGACGACTTTAACCGTGAGATACAGGCCGCGTATTTTAACTTTCAGATGGACGCGGCGACGTGGGAAAAAGCCGATTACACAGAGTTCAACGAACGATACGAGTATTGGAAGTCAAAAACGCAGTATCCCGAGCTGATCAGTGAGTTCGTCTTTTTTGGAAAGGAACCGGCCCAACCGTTGAAATACGATCCGGTGGCGAAGACATTCTCTGCTGCGGATGTTCCAGCGGACCTCGCCTCGCTGCGAGCGAAGATCGAAAGCAGCGGGCCGTTCAAGAATTTTTACGAAGAGGCTTATGCTCTCGTGATGCCTGTCCACGAGCCTGAAAAGCACCTGGAGCGGATAATTCTGCGGCGGTCGCAGCCTGGACAGGAAGCCGTAGTTCGTGTTCCCGCTCAGCACGGGTTTCTGTTGATCGCCCTGAACCGGTCCGTAGTTTCCGACCGCCTTTTGCCTGATCTCATTGCAAAACACTTTCCCGAAGGCAATTTCCGGGTCGCGGTCAGGAATAAGGAACAGACGGCCGTCTATGAGCCAACAGGCGAGATCGTTGGCCCGGATGCAAAGGCAGGACTGCTTAACCTTTCTCCTGACAGCATGATCTTTTTTGGCGAAAGGGCAATGTTCTCAAAGGTGAATGCAGAGCGACGACAGGGAGTTCTTATTACGGAGAGCGTAGAAAGCAAGACGTTCACCCATAGTCAGACGCTGCCGGACGGAGCAAAGACCGGCACGTTCACCTTTGAGTTACAGCCAAAGGTGCCCGGTGCGCCGGCGAATGTAAAAACGCGAACGTCGGTCCTCGCCGCCGCTGGCCAAGGTCTGGATCCATGGGTCCTGAATGTCCAGCATGCGACGGGATCGATCGATACATTTACGCGAAATGAATTTCGGCAGAGTTTCCTGATCGGGCTGGGTGTTTACCTGCTGCTCGTCGGTGCCATCATTGCGATCGTACTGTCCGCTCTGCGGTCAAAAAGGTTCGCTCAACGGCAGATCGATTTTGTGTCGAGTGTTTCGCATGAGTTTCGTACGCCGCTGGCGGTTATTTATTCTGCCAGCGAAAACTTGGCGGACGGTGTGACGAAAGATGTTGTTCAGGTTAGCCGATACGGAAATTTGATAAAGGGCGAAGGGCGAAAACTGTCGGCGATGGTCGAGCAAATCCTTCAATTTGCGGGCGCACGTTCGGGTAAGAAGAAACACAGCTTTTCGCCGACAAGTGTTGCTGCGGTGGTCGATGCGGCCATTTCCGAGTGCCGGCCGATGCTCGATGAAAGAGGATTTGATATCAAGTTTTCTGTCGACGAGAACCTTCCTTTGATCAAGGCCGACGCGGATGCGTTGTCCACAGCTCTGCAAAACCTGATAAGCAA
This sequence comes from Acidobacteriota bacterium, assembly GCA_031398645.1. Taxonomy (GTDB): domain Bacteria; phylum Acidobacteriota; class Blastocatellia; order Pyrinomonadales; family Pyrinomonadaceae; genus OLB17. Next base: position 6,366 of record JANNNS010000296.1, on the reverse strand, counting down.
CTCGGTCAAGTACAGCAACGGCAGCCGCAGCCTCTGCATTACCGCTTCGAACGGGAACCGAAGGATCAAGCTTACAGTAGAAGACAATGGCCTCGGCATCGCGCCCGATGACCTAAAGCATATCTTCGAACCGTTCTATCGCGCGAAAGATGTGGTCGACGCGCAGATAAACGGCAACGGCCTCGGACTCGCCCTGGTGAAGGACATTGCCGAGGCACACGGCGGAACAGTGCGGGCAAAAAGTGAGGTTGGAAAGGGAAGCGAGTTTACGATCGAGCTGCCACAGAAATAGCCACAGAGAACACCGAGATAATAGCTCTTTTTCTCAGTGCCCTCTGTGATCTCTGTGGCAAATCTCTTATGAAAATTCTCCTTGTCGAAGATGAAGAAGGCCTGGTACTTACGCTGACAGATCGGCTCAGCAGCGAAGGCTTTACCGTGACTTCGGCGACGGATGGCAAGGCCGGATTTGAGATCGCTCAGGCGGAGCCCTTTGACCTGCTTATTCTCGACGTAATGCTCCCGAAGAAGAACGGCTACGACATCTGCCGTGATCTTCGGCAAAAGGGAATTGCGACTCCCGTACTGATGCTAACCGCGAAGGGCGAGACGATCGACAAGGTGCTCGGGCTTAAGTTGGGAGCCGACGATTATCTGACTAAGCCTTTCGAGATGATCGAGTTGCTCGCTCGTGTGGAGGCTCTGCTGCGGCGGTCACCTGCACATCAGGCAAACGGCAGCTCTTTGGATTCATTTAAGTTCGGCGAGGTTTCGATCGATTTCAAACGCGCTGAAGTGATCAGGAGGAGCACGCCGGTCGAACTCTCGGCGATGGAGTTCAAACTGCTGCAGTTCCTTATCGAAAACCGCGGCCATGTTCATTCGAGGGATCACTTGCTGGACGAGGTTTGGGGCTACGATGCGATGCCGTCGACGCGGACGGTGGACGTTCATATTGCGTGGCTTCGGCAAAAGCTGGAGGAAAACCCGAAGCACCCGCATTTTATTCAGACCGTCCACGGAATGGGCTACAAGTTCGCGTCCTGATCCTTCACGATCTTAGAAAATCTGATCGCATCTTCCCGCATCGTTACGTTGTTGAAGAAAATGTAGGCTAATTTCTTTTTGGGCAGCATCGAGGCCAGTTCTTCGAGCTCCCCGTCTTCGTAGGTGTAGCGCCAGCGGGGAATTCCGTGTAGGCGATAGTAGCAATTCTTCGGCGTGACGCTCGCCCGGGCAAACGGATCGACAGCATGCCACAGGTCCAGATCTTTGCAAAGCTCTGTCAGTATCTCATCCGTCCACTCCTTGCCTCTAGGTTCCCAGGCAAAGTTCAGTTTTCCGCGTGGGATGTTCTTGAAGAATTGTGTCAGGTTCGCGATGTTCTCCGGCGTCGGCCTAAGTTTCGCCGGACACTGAAAGAGAACTGTTCGGGCCTTTAGAGCCGCGGCGCACGCGAGAGTGAACTCTGTCGCCTCGCGGACGATGTCCGTCGGTTTGAAAAATCCCGATTCTTCCAGCTCTTTCTCGGTCAATTGCCGCTTGAGGCGACGGTAGGTTGGACTGCTTGATTCGTGCGTGATCAACTGCCACGCCTTTAACGTGAATTCGAAATCCTTAGGCATGCCAGTCCGCCATTTCTCAAGAGTTGAAATTTGCGGAGGCTGGTAAAAAGTGTGCTGGATCTCGACGGTCGAAAGAACTTCGGCGTATTCTTCTTTCGTGTTGCGGAACCCGCATGTGCCGATGCGGAGTTTACTGCCCATTATGACCCAAGGACCGGTGGGACAAGATAGAGGACGATCGCGGCGTAATGGAGAATACTCCCGGCGAGAACGAAGACGTGAAAGATAGCATGATGATGACGTATGCTCTTCCACGGAAAGAACACGACGCCCATCGTATAAGCCAGGCCTCCTGCGATCGCCAGAGCCACGGGCATCGCGCCAAGCGACTCGAACAGCGGCTGTACCGCGAATACTCCAAGCCAGCCCATGATCACATAAGATGCGACGCCGATCGCGGGATACCTTGTGCCAAAAATTATTTTCAAAGTGATCCCGACCAGAGCAAATGCCCAAATACCGGCGAGCAAGACTTGCCCGGTCTGCGTGCCCGCGATGACGAGGCCGAAAGGCGTGTAGGTGCCCGCGATCAGCAGATAGATGCAGCAGTGATCGACGATCTGCAGAAATTTCTTTAGATCCGGCGACGTCGTACTGTGGTAGATCGTCGATGCAGCGTAGAGGATCACAAGCGAGGATCCGTAAACAACGCAGCTGAAAATGACGAGCGGATCGCCACGAAGTACGGCAAGCACGACCAGGACCACGAAACCTACGATGCTGAGGATCAATCCGAACCCATGCGTAAGGGTATTCGCCAGCTCCTCGACCGGCAGTTCGTTAAGAGTTTTTCGGATCTTGGCACGCGGCATAAGGTTCGCCCTTTTGACAGCATACACCCAATTCGAGACATCGGGCGAAAAAAAAGCTAGTCGAGGAATTCCGAGTCAGAAGTTGCCCGTTCACGCCGTGCCACGCCGGTCGCGTACGCGGCTTCTTCAACCTTCGCGGCAACCGCTTCACCGACACGGCGATCGAAAACCGACGGGATAATGTAATCAGGATGCAGTTCATCTTCGCCGATGATGCCGGCGATCGCTTCCGCGGCAGCGAGCTTCATTGCTTCGTTGATCTGTGAAGCCCGGCAATTCAGTGCTCCGCGGAAGATGCCGGGGAAACATAGAACGTTGTTGATCTGGTTCGGATAATCGGAACGGCCGGTTGCCATCACGGCCACGTGTCCGACCGCGTCCTCGGGCATTATCTCCGGAACCGGGTTTGCCATCGCAAAAATGATCGGGTCCTTTGCCATCTTGCCAAGGTCTTCCACGGTGATGACGCCCGGTGCCGACAAGCCGAAGAAAACGTCGGCATCCTTGATAACGTCGTGGATCGTTCCAGTCTCCTTGTCGGGGTTGGTGTTTCTTGCGTACCAATCTTTTACCCAATTCATGTGCTCGGTTCGGCCCTCATAGATCGAGCCGGTCGTATCACAGCCGACAATGTTCTTGACGCCGGCTGCCATTACGATCTTCGAGCAGGCGACACCCGCTGCGCCGATACCGTTTACGACAAGCTTGATGTCCTCCATCTTCTTGCCGACGATCTTCAGCGAGTTGATCAGGGCCGCGAGCACGACTACGGCGGTTCCGTGCTGGTCGTCGTGAAAGACCGGAATGTCCAATTCTTCCTTCAGCCGTTCTTCGATCTCGAAGCATCGCGGGGCAGAGATGTCTTCAAGGTTTATGCCTCCGAACGCGACGGAAATATTCTTGATCGTCTGGACTATCTCGTGCGGATCTTTGGTGTTGAGGCAGATCGGAAACGCGTCGACACCGCCGAATTCCTTAAAGAGCTGGGCTTTGCCTTCCATTACAGGCATCGCCGCGGCCGGGCCGATGTCGCCGAGGCCGAGCACAGCCGTGCCGTCCGAGATGACGGCGACCGTATTCTTCTTTATCGTCAGGTTAAAGACCTTTTCGGGGTCTTTCGCGATCGCTTCGCAAACGCGCGCGACCCCGGGCGTGTATGCCATTGAAAGATCGCTTCGCGTCTTTAGCGGCATCTTAGATGTCACCTCGATCTTGCCGCCAAGATGCATCAGAAAGGTGCGGTCGGAGATGTTTATGACCTCGACGCCGTCTATGTCGTTCAGGGCCGCGACGATCTCTTCATCATGTTTTTCGGACGAAGCATTGACCGTAATATCGCGTATCAGGAAGTCTTTACCGACACTTACGATATCGATGCCTTCGATATCGCCGCCGGCGATCCCGATCGCGGTGGTTATAGCTCCAAGTTTTCCCGGCTGATTGTGAATTCTGATCCGAAGCGTAAGGCTGTAGCTTGCGTTCGGCGTAGCTTTATTCGACATAAACAATTAGAGTAACGTTGTAGGATTAGTAAGGCAAATTAAACTCAAACCGCCCATCCCAAGGAGCTGATGGACGGGCGAGGCTGTCGGGAAAAACGTTCTTTCAGAAGGGGGAAAAGCCCCGAGAGAGAGTCGATATTTCATGAAGAAACTGAGGATCGGCTTTGTCGAGCGCAAATTTAACTATTTCGTAAGCGTCGAGAATGTGTTCCGTCAGGTATCAGAAGGACTGGACAGGGAAAGGTTCGAGACGTCATTTCAGCAACTCCCTTATCTAAATACATTCATTGGGATGCTGCGAAACCTGATGGTGTTCCGGCCGGATCCGGCGGCTGACATCATCCATGTTACGGGACACTGTCACTACATTGCGCTCGCCCTTTCGCCCGCCCGTACTTTGCTCACGATCCATGATCTGGGCTTCCTGCACACTCGAACCGGATTTCGCCGGTGGCTTTTGAAGAAGCTGTTGCTCGACCTGCCGGTAAGAAGACTTCGTTGTGTGACAGCTATTTCGGCCGCGACAAAGGACGAGATCGTCGCACATACCGGCACTCAGAACGTGCGCGTAATTCACGATCCGCTGGACCCGTTCTTCATCGCTGACACCAAGCCGGAATTCAACTCACACGACCCAAAGATCCTGCAGATCGGCACCTCGGCGAACAAAAATGTTGAGAATCTTGTCAGAGCTCTTGAGGGGCTTGCATGCCGGTTAGTGCTGGTCGGCGAGATCGATGACCCACTCGAGCAGCTTTTGCGGGAGAAGAATATCCGGTATGAAGTAAAGTCGGAATTGAACAACGGGGAATTGAGGGCCGAATATGAATCTGCGGATATCGTGGCCTTTTGCTCTCTGTATGAAGGTTTTGGCCTCCCGATCATCGAGGCACAGGCGATGCGTACGCCCGTGGTGACAAGCGATCTTCGCCCAATGAAGGATGTAGCGGGCGAGAAAGGCGCTGTTCTCGTTGACCCGCTTGACCATAAAAGCATTCGGCAAGGCATCCTGCGGGTTATCCGCGAGCCTGAGCTAAGGAATGCCCTTATCGCCAACGGCATCGAGAATATAAAGCGATTCGACCGGCGAGCGATAGCGTCACAATATGAAACGATCTATATTGAGATGATCGAGGGACAGGGAAGATGATAAAGCAGGCACTTAAGAAATTGACCCCTGACGCGCTTTTGAAATGGCGCAGTTCACGCATCGCGAAGCGGCGTCAGGATGAGTTTTCGGATAAGAGTGCGGCCGAGACATTCAGCGAGATCTATGCTTCCAGGTTGTGGGGTGATGACCCCGGCGGCTATTGTTCGGGCGAAGGCTCGGACGAGATATTTGCACGACAGTACGCTGCTCTGATCAGGGAGTTTATTTCGGATAATGGTGTCAATCGAATAGTTGACCTCGGCTGCGGGGATTTTCGTGTTGCATCTGAATTCGTATCCGACGAGATCGATTACACCGGAATCGACATCGTCGCACCACTTATCGAACGCAATCAAGAGTTATACGGTTCGCCGCGTGTTCGATTCCACTGCATGGATATTGGCGAAGACGAACTACCCGATGGCGATGTCTGCCTCATTCGTCAGGTCCTGCAGCATCTTTCGAACACCGAAATAGCGAAGATATTAGCCAATTGCCGCAAGTACCGGTTCCTTATCGTGACAGAGCATTATCCCTCGCCGGACACGAAGGTAACGCCGAATATCGACATTCCTCACGGCCCCGGAATGCGGGTGTATTATGATTCGGCGGTTTTTCTGGACCAGCCTCCATTCTCGCTCGAGAACGTCACGCTGCTCCTGGATGTGGAGGCTGAGGATAAGACCAGGATCAAGAGCTTTCTCGTGAAAAACGATCAGGCGTCCTGAACGATGGCCGGTGGACGCAGAAGCCCGAGCATCACGCCATCGATCGTGATCTCATCAGCGGGGAATAATCTGGGCTCAAATTCCTGATTCGCCGGGCGTATCTCAGTTTCCTGTCCCTTCTGATGATACTGGCCGATCACGAATTCTCCATCGCCTACCACAGCGGCTACGACCTGGCCCCGCCTTGCATAAGATCGCCGTTCGAAAAGCAAAAGGTCTTCCTCGCAGATATGTAGGTCGATCAAGGATTCGTCAGGAATGGTGACTGCGAACGCCTCGACGGACGACAGCGATCCGATCATAAACTTCGGGACGGTCTGGATCGATGAGCCCGACACAAGAAACCGTTCATTCTCAACGGTTATTTCGATCAGCGGGATCGCGCACATTGACTCCGGAACGGCTTCTCTTGTTCGGAGGTCCAGGCCAAAGCTGCCATTCGAGCGTTTACGCGTGATCAGGCCCTGGGTCTCAAGCGCAGCCACGTGCCGCTGGATGCCGGAACGAGCGGAAAGCCCCAGCTGCCGTGCGATCTGCTGGTACGACGGC
>JANNNS010000276.1:0-9061 GCA_031398645.1 Acidobacteriota bacterium | reverse complement strand
ATTGCGCTTGCGATGGCGGCCCGTGGTGCTAGACTTGGACTTCTTGCCCGGCGGGCGGAACTGCTTGAAGATTTGAAAGAACGCTGCATCAAAGCCGGCGGGGAAGCGATCGCTCTTGCGGCGGATGTTACGGATGCTGATAAAGTCGCGGCGGCGGCGGAAGAGCTTAGAAATGTTTTCGGGCCGATCGATACTATGATCGCGAACGCAGGGATCGGCGGGAATAACGCCGAAACGAGAGACCTGCAGCCGGATGCGGTAAAGAAAGTGATCGACATCAATTTGCTCGGGGCGGCGAACGCGGTCCACGCCGTGCTTCCGCAAATGCTTTCAAAGGGAAGCGGACATCTCGTCGCCATCTCCAGCCTCGCGGGATTTCGCGGCCTGCCAAAGTCGGCGGCTTATTCCGCAAGCAAAGCCGGAATGACCGCATTCTTTGAAAGCGTCCGTCTCGACGTCCAAAGCCGCGGCGTTAGTGTGACGATAATCCAGCCTGGCTTCATCAAAACGCCACTAACCGCAGGCCGCGAAAACAAAATGCCGTTCCTAATGGAACTCGACGACGCCGTCCCGCATTTTCTCCGGGCCATCGAACGCAAAAAGAAATTCGCCGCCTTCCCATGGCAACTCGCAACCATTGTCCGACTCGGCAAGATCATGCCCGCGTGGCTCTACGATCGCATCGCGGGACAGGCAAAGTACCGGACATAGGCAATTCCGTCGCTTACGGCAAGAATCCTTGATGTTATAATTTCAGATCATGGCGATCGGATTTCCCGCATCCTATTCTGAACACATTGAGTTAGATATAAGCAGAAGTTCGGCCCGTAACGTTGTCGCGCATGCTTTTGATCGCATAGGCTGGCATTTCGAGATGCTCGATGCTGACACATTTAAGGCTTTCGTCAGTGTGTCGGGCTATAGTTGGGGTGAATTTGTGACCGTGTCGCTTTCCGAAGCGAGCATTCTTCAAATTCGCAGTACATGTCGGAATTGGCAGGTCGTCGATTGGGGCAAAAATAAGAAGAACGTGGAACAATTCCTCTCCTTATTTGAAGCACGGGCGGCGAGGGAAGAGCAGCTAAACGGCGGAGAGTCCGCCTATCTCGACGACTGCGGCAAAACTCCTGTCGAACGAGTAATTGAGTAGGCGAAAAACATTTCAATCGATTTCCAATATATACTCATCAGGTGAAAGAGACATTTGCGATCCTTGCGGTGCTTCTCGCGATCCCGGGAAACGCCCTGTATATCCGCGACATCCTGAAGGGAAGGGTGCGGCCGCATGCTTATACCTGGTTTGTGTGGACGGTCGTTTCTGGCGTTGTGTTTTTCGGGCAGCTAGCAAAGGGAGCGGGAATTGGAGCGTTGCCTACGGCGGCAGCAGAGATGTTCACGCTCGCTATCTTCATACTCTCGTTGAAGTATGGATTCAGGGAGATAACGAAGGTCGACACGTTCTTTTTGCTTCTCGCCCTCGCAGGCATCATTCCATGGGCAATGACGAATGACCCGACCGTTTCAGTGATCATCGCGGTCAGCATCGACGTCATCGCCTTTATTCCGACATTTCGCAAGACCTGGCGAGAACCGAAGTCCGAAACTCCAGTCCTCTACTCAGCAAACGTCCTTCGACACATTCTCGCACTGCTCTCGATGCAGGCATATAACGTTGCGACCACTCTCCATTCGATCGCAATGATAACGACGAATTCATTAATGACGTTGTTGTTAGTGTTACGCCGACCGAGGATGCACCTACCTGTTGACGATGCTGGAACTCTTCAGCCCAAGATCTAGGTCTGATACTATACTGGAATGCCGACAGAAGAATTCCTTCAATTGAAGAACGACCCCGACGTCGAGTCCGAGCCCGGGCCGGGCGGTACGCTCATTTTTTACGATGGCGAAGCCTTCTGTGTTGTCGGCCACGATTTTACCTCCACCGAAGAAAGCACCGACTACGCGTTTGGGTCCACCCGAGAGGAGGCTATCGCTAATTACACTCGCCGCAAACATTCCTCAAGGGGTGGCAAATAATTTCAGGCAAAAAAAGGCTCCGGTACATTCTCACGAAAGCCCGGAGCCTCTGTTTTGAAGTTAAAGGGCCCGACGGCCCGTAACCAGTTGCACGACCAGCACAATGAGTGCGATCACGAGAAGAATGTGTATCAGGTTACCGACCGCGGCACCCGCAAATCCAAAACCTAACGCCCACAGAACTAAGAGAACTATCAATATTGTCCAAAGCATATGTCGCCTCCTGTACGGACTCGAAACCCACGCCGCCTCAACTTAACTCCCGCCGGAAGCTCATCCGGCGATCACCTTAAAAGAGGCGAAATGCAAATAACTAACCTGGTGAATGAGTAAGTATAACATCTATTTTCGGGCGTGGTATGTGAGGTACCTCACGGTCGCTCGCCAGTGGATGGACTATTCTTACATTTGGTCACCCGCCCCGACGGCGAAAGAAAACAATGGACGAACAAAATACTAGCAGCAACAGCGTTATATGGGCGTTTACGATCCTGATCATAGTAGCGATCATTGTCGGCGCACTCTATTTCAGCGGAATGATGGGCGGCAGCAAAAAGACCGAGATAGATGTGAACATTTCGGTTCCCTCACGATAGCTACAATTTAACCCCATTACTTCTCTGACCGTCATTGAGAGAGCATAGCTCGGGTCGCTGAGTGCTTGCTCTTGAGTGCGGGTGCGCCTTACCGCCCTGGGCCGCCAGCGTCTTTGACTAAACGAACATAAAGCGTTACAACAGTTTAAGTGCCTTTAGCGAAGATTCCTCATTAACGTCCGCAGTTTTTCCTGATGGGTTATTTAGAAGCAATAATTCTCGGCATCGTGCAGGGGCTGACCGAGTTTATTCCGATCAGTTCGACCGCGCATCTGGTCTTCGCCAGCCGCTGGACGAACCTCTACGGCGGAAATGCTGCGCAGACGACGGCGACAATGGCGGTCATCCAGTTAGGGACGCTGGCGGCGGTCTTTGTTTATTTTGCTTCGGATATCCTCGGAATCGTGTCGGCATTCATCAGCGATCACTGGGCACTGATCACCCGAAAACGCGGGCGCATGCACTCGGGAACACGCGGTGTCCGGCCATTATGGCTTTCTCACGAGGCGTGGCTCGGATGGCTTATCATCGTCGGCTCAATTCCTATCGGCGTAGTAGGCCTATGGTTCAAGGATTTTATCGAAGGCCCGGGCACCAAGAACCTCTGGTTTATATCGATAATGCTTATCTCGGTCGCCCTTTTGCTCGCGCTCGCTGAGTTTGTTGGAAGCCAGCGAAAGACCTTGCGGGATCTTGGGATCACCGATGCGATCGTGGTCGGCTTGGCTCAGGTGCTCGCGTTAATGCCCGGTGCCAGCCGATCTGGCTCTACGATAATGGGCGGACTATTCTCAGGCCAGACGCGCGAAACTGCGGCGCGGTTCTCATTCCTGCTTTCCATCCCGGCAATTAGTGCAAGCGGCCTGCTGGAGCTGAAAGAAGCCTGGGAGATACTGCCGCAAGAAAGTTTTGGCCCACTGATCGCCGCGACTCTTGTCTCGGCCATAGTAGGATATCTTGCCATCTGGTTTCTGATCGCCTTCCTGCGTAAAAATTCCACCGCCATCTTTATTATCTATCGGATCGTACTCGGGGCGGTTCTCCTCGGACTCTTGTGGTTCGGGCTGATCGACCCGGTCGTCACGTAATTTTCGGGAGCCAATGGAAAAACGCTGGAACCTGATAAAGCATGATTTCGATAAGGTCAGTTCGCTCGCGGCTGATATCTCGGTCACTCCACTGGTCGCTGCTCTGCTGATCGAACGAGGCTTTGGCGAGCCTGACTCCGCCCGGCGATTCCTCGCACCTACGCTCGCTGATCTTCACGACCCGTTCCTGCTAAAGGGAATGGACGCCACCGTAAAACGCATCCGCTCAGCGATCGATCGGGACGAGAAAATAATGATCTGGGGCGATTACGACGTGGACGGAACCACGGGGACCGTCCTTCTCCGCAAAGCCCTGCACGCGCTCGGTGCCCGTACCGAGTTCTACATCCCAAACCGCTTTACCGAAGGCTACGGCCTGAATATTGATGCCCTTAGACAGGCGCAGGCCGATGGCATCAGCCTTGTGATAAGCGTCGATTGCGGAACGCGGAGTTTTGAACCTATTGCGTGGGCCGCCGATAACGGCCTCGACGTTATAATTACCGATCATCATCTTTCTGACCCTCTTCGCGCCCTGCCGCCGGCCGTTGCTGTCGTAAATCCAAATCAGGCCGGATGCACCTATCCCGACAAAGAATTGGCGGGCGTCGGGGTGGCATTGAAGGTCGCACTCGCACTTCTGCAGGAGAAAGCCGACGGGGCCCTTCTGAATGAATTTCTTGAGATCGCGGCGATCGGAACCGTCGCGGACGTGATGAAACTTACGGGCGAGAACCGGTTCATTGTAACGCTTGGCCTGCGGGAATTATCCCGGACGAAGAACTTCGGGCTGCGCGCCTTGATGGAGGTCTCTGACTGTACGTCCGAAATGACCAGCCTGCACATCGGCTTTCGTATCGCGCCGCGCATCAACGCGGCCGGCCGGATGGATGTCGCACGCCATGTGGTCGAGCTACTGGAAAGCGATACCATTTCAGAAGCTCGAAGACTTGCCGGGATACTCGACAGCCGCAACCGCGAACGGCAAAAGGTACAGCAGGAAGTGACCGAGACGGCAATGTTCCAGGCGGCGGAATATGCCAGCGAGAAGTTTATCGTCGTCGCCGGTGACAATTGGCACCGCGGAGTGATCGGACTTGCGGCTTCGCGCGTTGCCGAGCGGCTTTATCGTCCGGCGATAGTATTGTCGATCGAGAACGGAATTGCCCACGGCAGTGCCCGCAGCATCGCGAACTTTCATCTCCTCGACGCACTCGATCATTGCTCGGAGGTGTTCGAGCAGTTCGGTGGACACGCCGCCGCCGCCGGGATGCAGATCAGGACCGATCGCATCGCGGAACTGCGTGAGAGGCTCAACGCCTACGCCCATGGAGCCCTTACCGAAGACGATCTCGTTCCGGAACTTAGGATAGATGCGTTGATCACGACCACAACGCTCAGCTTGAATATGCTTGAGCAGGTCAAAAGCCTCGAACCGTTCGGTGCCGGCAATCCGAAGCCCGTTTTTCTTACCAAGGGCCTGGTTTTACGCGACACACCGTTCGTAATGAAGGAAAAGCACATCAAGCTAATGCTCGAAGATAACGAGCGCCGACGCTTTGAGGCGGTTTGGTGGGACGGTGTTGAAAGATCAAAAAAGCGAACGCTCAACACCGGTTCCCGCATCGAACTCGCTTACACTGCGGAAGCGAATAACTGGCAGGGAAATACGCGTCTACAGCTTGTGGTGGAAGATATCAGGGTAGAAGAGTAACGTGGCGGAGACCAAGGACGAAGTTCAAAAGCAGTTCAGCCTGCGGGCGAGCCTTCCGAAAATATTCGGTATTGCGGCTATCGTTCTGCTCGCAGCAACCGTGGTCGCTCTCATCGTCACCGTCATCTGGCGAAATCCCAAACCCGAGTTCAGAATGCAAGGCTTTCCGACATCCTTGTCCACCGATGTTGTTGCATCGATCAATAATTACGAACGGCGGGAAATGGATGGTGAAGTAACGAAGTATTACATCCGCGCTGACAAGGCAGTGTCGTTCGCAGACAACCATCAGGAACTAGAGAATGTGTTTCTCGAGGTATTTAGCGACGACGGATCGGCGTCCGACAAGATCTCAGCACAAAAAGCGATCTACATCCCTGCCGAGAATAAGAATTTCACGGCATACTTTGCCGGGGCTGTCGATATCGCGACTCGCGATGCTCTGAACGTAAAGACCGAACAGCTTACGTATACAAAAGAGACCGAGATCGCCGTCGCCGACGAGGTCGTCGAATTCGAACGCAATAATGTTTCCGGCAAAGCGGCAAGTGCAACCGTCCGCGTCAAGGAAAAGATCCTTGAGCTTGATCGAGACGTCGAGATAAACGCCTCATCGGAAAACGGCGGTGACCAGGCAAAGCTTGTCGCCGGCCACGCTCTTTACGATCACGCCAACGAGAAGATCGAGCTCCGAGATTCGGTAGCAGTCTCTGTTTCCTCGCCGGAAGCTGATGGCAAGGCGGCACGCAAGACCGATCTCAACGCGGGCCGTGCTACTGCATTTCTCCTGCCGGGGACGGGCGAGGATCGTGCGGTGAACAAAGTCGAACTCTTCGACGGCGTAAGGATCGTGACGACTCAGGGAACGGAATCACCGACAAACATCACTTCGAATTACGGTCTGTATGACAAGCCGGCGGACCGTTTCGAGCTGAGAGATTCCGTCCATATCATTACCGCCAACGCTGAAAAGCCGACCGACATCAAGGCCGCGACCGCCGTCTATCACCAGGCCACAGGAAAGATCGATCTAAAGGGCGGAGCAGAGGTTTCGCAGACAGGAAGCAACGTGAAAGGTGATGAGATCTTCGCCCAGCTCGACGCGGGTAAGAAGCTGCGGCAAACCGACGTGAAGGGAAATGCGTACGCGGAGACCACCACTCCGGAAAGAAAGGTAAGTGTTCATGGGCCGGAATTGCGGGCGACTTTCTCGGAGACGCAATCCCTGCAAAAAGCCGAAGTGAATGGAGCGAGCCGCACCGAGATCATTCCGATCAACTCCGCCGAGTATTCAAAGGTAACGATGAACGCCCGCAGCGGCGTCGATGTGACCTTCAAAGGTGAAGGCCTTCTCGACCGCATTCTGACCAAGGGCCGGACCGACATCGCGATGGATGTGCCGGATACCTCGCCCGATGCAGCAAACAAGGGCCTGAGCGCCGATTCGGTGAATACGACTTTCAACCCGAGCGGCAAAGATATGACCAAGGCCGCCGCCGTGGGGAATGCGCAATTGACGATCACGCCGCTTCACGAATCCGAGGCGAATTATCGTACCACCGTGAACGCCCCGCGATTTGATTGTGATTTCTTTGCAACGGGCAACAACCTGAAAACCTGTGCCGGAGCGACCAAAACCAAGACAACGCGAGTTCCCACCCAGCCGGCCGCCGAACGCGGGACGCAGACGATCACATCCGACAGGCTGACCGCGGACTTTGGTGAAAAATCGAGCGGCATCGAGAAACTTGAAGCAGCGGGGAACGCAAACTTCACCGAACTCGACCGCAATGCGACCTCGGACAAGATGATCTTTACGGCGTCGGATTCAATGCTGAGAATGCGCGGCGGCACGCCGGCCGTGTGGGACAGCAAAGCTCGGGCAAAGGCTCCCGAGATCGATTGGGACACCAAGAATCAAAACTCTGAACTGCGCGGTGGGGCGAGCACTACCTATTACAGCCAGGGCAAGACCGGCGGTGCGACACCGTTTGGCGGAACCGACAAGCCGGTCTACGTCACATCGCAAACCGCGAAGTTCGACCACAAAAGCAAGGTCGCGGTCTTCAGCGGAAACGCCCGAAGCTGGCAGGAAAATAACTACGTCCGCGGCGAGCAATTGACCATCATCGAGCCCGAAGGGAAGTTCGTCGCCGAGAATAACGTGCAGAGCCTGCTCTACGAAGCAAAGCGTAAAGAGAACGGCGTCGAAACCAATCAGCCGATATTCGTTGCCGCCCGCAAATTGACTTATACTCGTAATAGCCGTGTGCTGAGGTATGAGGACAGCGTTGACATTCGACAGGGAAAGGACCGCATAACCGGCGGGATCGCGAACATTGTCCTTACCGAAACGAACGAGCCGCAAAGCACCGAGATCGAGAATAATGTCGTGATCGTACAGCCCGAACGCCGTACTGTCGCCGAATATGTTCGATATGAGAAAGGCTCGGACACGGTATTACTTCGCGGCAATCCGGCGACGGTCGAGGACGCCGTTCGCGGAACCTCACGCGGATCGCAGATGACCATAAATCTGCGCGAGAATACCGTTGCCAGCGAAGGGCCGTCAAAACAGAATCCATCCGGGCGCGTGCGTTCGGTCTATAAGGTAAAGAACCAATAGGTGGCTGCAACCGTTCAAATTCCAATCGAGACAAACGGGAACCATCCTCCCGAAACAGCCGAACGTTACGTTTCGGCGCAGCATCTTCAGAAGACCTATGGCCGCCGCCGGGTCGTTGACGACGTTAGCTTTTACGTTGGCAATGGCGAGATCGTCGGCCTGCTAGGTGCGAACGGTGCGGGAAAGACGACGAGCTTTTATATGCTCGTGGGCCTGGAATCGACCGAGAGCGGATCGGTCCATCTGAACGGCCGGGACGTTACGGCCTTGCCGATGTATCTGCGTGCACGGCTGGGATTAGGCTATCTGCCGCAGGAAGCTTCGATCTTTCGCAAGATGACCGCCGAGCAGAATATTCTCGCCGTGCTTGAGACTATGAGTATGAAGCGTTCGGCGCGCTTTGAACGTCTTGACGAACTGCTCGAAGAATTCGGCATCACGCACGTCCGACGGACCCGCGGCGATGCACTCTCGGGCGGTGAACGCCGCCGCGTCGAGATAGCCCGCTGCCTCGCGACCCAGCCGCAGTTCATCCTGCTCGACGAACCTTTCGCCGGCATCGACCCGCTCGCCATTGACGACATCCGCGAGATCATCCTCTACCTAAAACAGCAGGGCATCGGCATCTTCATCACCGACCACAACGTCCGCGAAACCCTCTCCATCACCGACCGCGCCTACATAATGACCGAAGGCCGTATCCTCCGCTCCGGCTCACCCAACGAACTGGTCCAGGACGCAGACGTCCGACGATTGTATCTGGGCGAGAGATTCACATTGTAAGACTCCGCGACAACGCAGGTCTTGGCACTATACTTTTCTCGATCCTTTTTCTTGTTTCGTGTGATTCGTGGACCGGTTTTGGTATTTAAGAAGTCAGAAGCCTGTACGCGAGC
Source organism: Acidobacteriota bacterium (assembly GCA_031398645.1). Taxonomy (GTDB): domain Bacteria; phylum Acidobacteriota; class Blastocatellia; order Pyrinomonadales; family Pyrinomonadaceae; genus OLB17. The sequence continues at coordinate 101 of JANNNS010000276.1, read as the reverse complement.
AATGGCCTAGTGTGCGACGTTGTTCATTACGCCCTTACTAACGTGCGGGCGTTCGTGAACGAGTCATTACGTTATCACACGTGGCAATGGCCGGCAGGAGA
>JANNNS010000222.1:0-7904 GCA_031398645.1 Acidobacteriota bacterium | reverse complement strand
TTCTGAAACAGCTTACGATGCATTCGGATATCACCACCGCCATGTCCGCCGCGATACCGTGGAACCTTGATTGATTCGAATTTTGGATTGAAATTGTTATGTAGAATTATTTCTTCAAACCCGTCTGCGGCCTCATCCTTTTGCTCCATTTCCAAAGCATGCCTTGCGGCCTGATCTATCCGGTCAAGTGTGCCCTGCTGGTAAGGAATGCCTTGCCACGTATCCAACTTCCCGTCAAAACCATTGAACATGAGCCGATGACCTTCATAGGGCGAGTAAGTAGTTAACGAATAATTGAGCGTGACGCCATTAGCGTAGATGACCTGAGCCGACATTTTGTCGTAAATATCGATCTTTTCGCTGAAAACACAGCCGTCGCGGATGTAACCATCATGTTTTTCATTCGCAACATACATTTTCATCAGAGTCTCATCTTTTGTGATGTCCCAGAAGAACTTGCACGTTGATTTGTGTCCGCAGCTTCGACAGCTTGCACCGCGATACTCCCCGTTCTTGCCATAGTGCTCGAGGGCTCCGTAGGCAGTTACCTGAACGGGATCTGAATCCAACCACCAGTTAACAAGATCAAAGTGATGCGTGGCCTTATGAACCCAAAGAGAGCCGCCTTTCGCCTTGAGGCCGTGCCAACGACGAAAGTAGCTTGCTCCGTGATGTACATTTAGGTACCAATTAAGGTCTACCGATGTCACCTTGCCGATCTTATTCGCGGCCAAAAGTTCTTTGATCTTCGTTAGATAAGGGCTGAAGCGATAGTTAAAGGCGACATGCACCTTCCTCCCAGTATTCTTCTCTGCGGCTAGGATGGTTCTGCACTTGACCTCGTCGGTAGTCATCGGTTTTTCAGTGATCACATCCGCACCAAGCTCGAGCGCTCGAACTATCTGCTTGTCATGCTCTGAATCCGTAGTAGTGACGATGACGATCTCCGGCTTCTGCTCCCGCATCATTCGGTCGAAATCGGTAAAGGTCGGGCACGACACTTTCATCCGCTCTTTACAGTATTCGACCCGCCCCGGATTGATGTCGCACAAACCTACGAATTCGACCATATCGCCGAACTTCTCGATAAGGGCTACTCCCCAGAACATAGTTCCACGAATTCCGGTTCCGACCATTGCGATGCGCTTTTTGGCGGTTGGTGAGCCGTTTGAGTAGGTCGCCAATATTGCACCCATCATGGCTGCCGCCGATGTCTCGATAAAGTCCCGTCGTTTCATATCAGTTCATTCACGATCTTGCCGTTAACTCTCACATTTGCGAGCTTTACACCCTTCACGTTCTTTACGATGCTCGGATTCTTGACCGTTCCAAACGTGCAGTTCTTCATCGTCACGTCGTAGATCGGAGCATTGTCGAGACCCTGCAGGTCGACGGCCCGATTGCCTGTCGTGCACACAAGGTCTTCGACAACGTAGTTCCTGACCATTGGAATATGCTGACCCTTGGCACCTTCTTCGTAGTTAAAGTCGATCTCTACAACTGCCCTCGAGACCGTTCCAACGATGATATTCTTGAAATAGAAGTTTTCGAGTTTACCTCCACGAGATGCATTATTCTTGACGCGTAAGGCAGTCCATAGGTCCGCACTGTCGAGATTACAGTCGTGAGCAAATAGATTGCGGACGCCGCCGGATATCTCGCTGCCGACGGTGATGCCGCCATGTCCGTCCTTCATCGTGCAGTTTCGGACAATGATGTTCTCTGTCGGGGTGTTTAGACGGCGGCCGTCATTATTTCGCCCAGATTTTATGGCAATGCAATCGTCGCCGGTATCGAAGTAACAATTTTCGATGAGAACGTCCTTACATGATTCAGGGTCACAGCCATCATTGTTTGGACCGTGGGTTGCAATGTGCAGGTTGCGAACCGTCACATTTTCGCAAAGCACGGGATGCACCTCCCACATGGGTGAATCGATTATCTTCACTCCCTCGATCAAGACATTTTTGCACTTATATGGCTGGATGAACTGCGGCCGCAGCCAATGTCCTTCTCCAAAGATACGTTCCTCAACCGGCGCATTTCGGTCCATGAATTCATACAAACGCGAACGTGCGGCACGTTGACTCATCACTTCCGGATTGCCGCCGTAACGAGGGTTGCCATGCCACTTCCAAAAGAAGGACTTTCCCTGGCCATCAAGTGTTCCCTCGCCGGTGATCGCTACGTTTGTTTCCTCGTAAGCATAGATCAGGGGCGAAAGATGCATCAGTTCCATCCCTTCCCAACGGGTGTGGACGATAGGCAAATAGGCCTCGGCATTGGTCGCAAACTTTAGCGTTGCCCCTTTTGAAACGTGCAGATTGACGTTCGACCTCAACCGGATCGCACCAGTCAGGAATTCGCCGGCCGGGACCACCGCGCGGCCGCCGCCCGTCTTGCTGCACTCTTCAATGGCCGCGTTTATTGCCGACCGGCAATCCATTTGGCCGCCGGATCTCGCCCCAAATTTTAGGATGTTGAAATCCTTTTTCTTGAACCTCGGGGGCTTTATCCGCGCCAGTATCTTTGGATACTCCGTCTTCCACGGATCGGCCTGGCCAAAAGCAAGTTGAGGATAAAGCGCAATACCTGCGGCACTTATCGCAAATGTCTTGATGAATTCTCTTCTGTCGTTCATTTTTTCTGTTTCGCCAGCCCGACGACGTCGCGTCCAATTACTTAAGTCCTGATCTCCATTTAGGGTAGTCCTTCTCAAGCAGGTCTGCCGGGCCGTCCACATACCAGGCGTATCCGTTTCTTCGCTCCTTCTCTATGCCGGCTACGTCGTATTTGATCACGCCATCTCGGCCAATAAAAATGGGCTTCATCGTTTCGATCTGATAGAAACGGGCCCATAAAGGCCGCGCATTCTTGTCCTTGACCACGATACTGTTCCCATTCCTTCTTTCCCAGCGAATGCCGGAGATCTTGTTCTTTTCGAACCAGCGGATCGCCGATTCCACCGCAGCACGAATCTCGGGTGTCGGCGGTTCCTGCATCAGGAATCGTACAATTCCGACACTCTCGCCTGCCGTCAAGGAGACCGGTTCAAACGCCCGGGCTGGCGCAAGTTTTAACGTTTTCTCATCGTACTGAGCGACCCAAACCGTTCTCTCACCGCCAGCTTCGACTTGGAGTTTGAGAATAAGGGGCACTGCTTTCGCTACCGCCGCTGCCGCCAAAGCCCTTCTTTCCTCGTCGACAAACTTGTAATCATCTTTCTTCTGAGCAATATCACGCAGGACGCGTAAAGCTCCGATCATCGCATCGTCATTGAATGTAATGTGGGAATAGTAGCCCTTTTTCAACGGATAGAACTGCGGAAATCCGCCGTTCTCATACTGTGAGCTGAGCAGATAATCAAGCCCCTTATTAAATGCTTCCTTATATTTCGGGAAATTGTTTGGGGGCGAAGACTTCAGCAAACTCGCCGTAATGATCCGGCCCAGGTACGCTATCTGCGGATAAGTGGTTCGATTGTCTATCGTCGTTTCGCGAATGTCAGAACGCTTGGCGGACAGCTCCAGTTTCTCCGACTGCGTCAGCATCAGCGCCATGTCAACATTCTTTTCCCAACCACCATTTTCCTTCTGATATAGGATCACTTGATCGGCAACACGAGCCGCCTCATCGGTCTGATACCAGAGCGGACCTTGTTTAAATACTTCACTCCACGTAACAAGTTTCCAGTCGGGCGCAGTTTTTTGCAGCCAGACGTCGTCCGACTTATACGGGTCCCATCCGTCACGTCCGCCGAGGAAATACTCTACCGAGAACTGCATTACCTCCGTGTCATTGAGTTGGCGTGCCCAGCTGACGCGCGTAGCGGAATTCGCCCCGGGCCCGGTTGAACCATACTCGGCAAAATACGCGGTCTTCTCACGCTGCGGTTCCCAATGGTGCCACCCTTCGGGGCGGATGGCTGCCTCCATTTTCGTATTTATGAAGACGGTGCGTCCGAAATCGCGCCACGGCCGGCCAAGATAAACGCCCTTGTTTGTCTTCTCACTGGTCAATTTTGAATTGAGAAAAACGAACCCACTGGGTTCAGTGGCTGCAAAACGCATCGGCGCGGTTATGTAACCGTCGCCTTTGCTGTGTATATGGCAGTTCTCAAAAACCGCAGCAGCCTGTCCGAAAATGTAGTCGACATGGCCTTCGATGTAGCTGTCTTTGTAATACTGTCGGCCGTTCTTTGCGTACAGCGTATCTTGCCAGCCGAGAAATCGGCAATTCTTAAAAACAGCACGGTCCGCCTCGACCAACGCCGCGACCGCCTGAGAACCCGCACCAAAGGAGTTCTCGAATGTAATATTCTCAGCGTGAAAATCGTGACCGCCAATGTACGTCGCGTATGCCGCCGACGTCGATCCGGCTTCCTTGTTACTCAGTTTGAATCTAAGAACGGTCCTTTCAGCTGATTCGCCGACAAACGAAATGTAGGGTTTACTTGCCGGAACTCGAACCTGTTCCTCATAGACTCCCGGCTTGATCCTAATTACGCAGCGAGTTCTATTGTCCGAAGGGACTTTGCCGATCGCTTCGCTAACGGTCCGAACGTCTCCGGAGCCATCCGCCGCGACCGTGAACGCACAGGCCGCTCCATGGAGCGTACCCGTACCTGCAACAAACGACAATAAACTTAATATGAGTAGCCGCATCATCCCCATGTCCGAAAAACCGATATCAGACAGCCGTTCAATTGGCGATAAGTCGGAATGCCGCATAACATGGTCCCCAGTCCACGAGATCAGCTCTTGCTCGGCACTTCCATGTTCATTTGCCCGAAACCTAGAACGTGAATCGGCCTCCGATCTGTATATCTCGCGGCGGCTGACGAACCGGCGCATTGGTCAGAGCGAAACTCGAACTGGACGGCGTAACATTCGGAGACGAGAAATATGGCCGGTTGAGCACATTTATCGCATCTACGCGGATCTGCAGTTTCATGCCTTCACGTATCTTAAAATTCTTAGATACTCCGACATCAAATTTGAGAAATCTCTGATTGCGAAGGCCGTCTACCGTGAAAGGTACATTTCTCAGCGAGATCGCACTGCCGCTGGTAAAATTGTTCGCAACGCCGGGCACGACTCCGTTGACTCGAAAACCGGAGATATCCCACCCGACGGTGTCTACACCGTACCGAAGGCCATTCGGGTCTTTCTTGCCAAGCTGACTTTCGAGTGTGTTGATGTCCCCCGCAAAATAGAGATTCGGTAGAACTAGCGGTTCTCCGCTCTGGCGTTCGAAGAGGCCTTGGACCTGCCACCCGCCGAAGATCCCGTCAACGACCGGATGCCAATCGCTGCCGTAGGTCCTTCCTTTTCCAAAAGGCAACTCATAGATGCTGGAAAAGGTGATGCGGTGCGGGCGTTCATTGGGTGAAATGTATTCCGTCAATTCGGTGTCTTGAGGATTCAAATATTGGTTCTTCAAATGTTCGCGCGACCATGTATAAGATCCATTGAATGACAGAGCCTTCGTAAATCTCTTCATGAACTGCAGTTGAACCGAATGGAATTCGCTGGATCCGTTGGATTCAGTAAGAGAAACGTTCCCGAACTGCGGAAAGGCTGTGAGCAGTCTACGACGAGCAATCGTCGAATTGTTCCACGTCGCACTCGTCGGAATCAGGGTCCTGAATGGATTCGGAACCGTCTGATTCAGGTACGTCGTCGCACTCGCGAGGTCAGCAACGAGTGTCGCGGAGCTTGCGGATGCCAGGTCGATAAGGCAGGGGTTGCCATTATCAGAACGAACGCAGGTTCGCGGAATATAATTGAGTTCGCGGTTGACCGAAAGGTCATATCCCTTCGAAAAGACGTAGGTTGCTTCTAAACCGATGCCGCCCCAAAACTCTCGTTGAATCCCGGCCACGAATCGCGAATAGTTTGCATTCTTTCTGTCGTTTTGAAGAATGACACTGGTCGGGCCGTTGTTTCCGACAGCTGTTAGATCGGTTCCGGCAAACGTCATCAGTCCTAACGAACTTCCAAGTGACGGCAAAATTCCGTTCGGAAAGGCATTACGAAGGTCCGCGATAAAGGTCAATCCGTTATTTGTCGTGGGAGTGAATGTGGTTCCCGTTGAATATCCCGGCTGAAAGATGACGCTTTGTGTCACGATCTGGAATGGAGCCGTGAAGATCCCGAAGCCTGCCCGGACGACAGTCTTATCGTCGATCGCATAGGAAAGACCAATTCGCGGTTGCCAATTGTTTATGTCGGCCTTTTGATTTGCCTGCGACGCATCGGTCGCAAAAAGAAATCCGCCGGCAAGGTTTTGAAAGGCACCGATCGGCACGCCCGCAGGTACGTTGGCGTTATAATTTGCGAGAGCCTGGGCCTGGATGGGACTTGCCGCCGTCCTGTCAAAATCCACGATCATCCGGCCTTCTTTCTCTTTATAACCGGATTCAAACTCGTATCGAACACCTAGGTTCAAAGTCAATTTCGGCGTCACTCGCCAGTCATCGTGGACGAACGCACCGTGATAGAGCGAAGAAACATCATAGACCTGAGGATTGTCGATGGAGCCAGACGCCGGAATGCCGAGGAGAAAAGCGGCTAGATCTCTGCCGGGACGGTCACGCTCTGTATTCCCCGAACTAGAGTTCGCCATTGTGTAGGTACCCTGGAAGGTAAACGTTCCCGCCGCGTTACCCTGATAGTCAAAAGTCTCATGCAAACGCCTGAGATCGTAACCATACTTCAGAGTATGATTACCCCAGATCTGCGTCACCGTGGGCTGGAAGGTAAACATATCGAACGGACGTTCGCGTCCATCGTTGTAGTCGGCCCGCAAAGACCCTACGGTCAGGAAGTTAGTGAAATTAAACCTCGGAAAGATGTTGTCCTGACGGTCGGCTGGAATACCGGTGAAGCCGAGATCCCCGGCCGTCGGTTGCCCGTCCTGAAACCGCCGAAGTTTGAACATTGCCCAACTGCCGCGCACGTCCAGGATAAGGTTCGACGTTAGCGTCGATGTCCAAGTCGCGTTACCTCCCAGATTGCGGCGATTCTCATAGCCACGGAAGATCGAATCCGGCTCCATCGTCAGATTGTAGCGATCCTCTGTATTTCGGCTATGGTAAATCTTTCCGAATACACTATTCTTCGAGTTAATGTTGTGATCGATCCGTACCAGGTAAGACCTGTAAGGACGAATAAGATTCTGGTCAGTGATGAAATTGTCCTGAATCCCCGGAAGATTTGGCTCCGGAAAATACTTCATGAATGCGAGAGCGGGAGCGTAGAGCCTTGCGGCCGGGATGATGTTATTTGCGAACGGAGTACGACATACACGGTTCAGCGTACCTGTGGTGCCGCATGTCGTGTTCCCCATAAAGGCTGAAGCCGGGTCGTAGATCGGAGTCGTGGCAAGGATCTCTGAAAAGTTGCCCTGACGCATGAGCATCGTCGGAACCGAATAGGTAGTTGTCTGGGACACGTTATCTTTCTGTCGCTCGTACGAAAATAGAAAGAACGTCTTATCCTTTATTATCGGACCGCCAACGGTACCGCCGTACCTATTGTACTTTCGTTCCGGCCGATCGATCCCTGCTCTATTGTTGAAGAAATTGTTCGCAGTTCGGCTCTTGTCGCGATCGTAAAAATAGCCCTCGCCGTGGAATTTATTGGTTCCGCTTTTTGTAGCCACGTTGACGGTAGCACCAGCGGTGAACCCCATCTGGGCATCGAAACTATTGGTCTGAACCTTGAATTCGCGAGTGGCCGCGGAAGGCGGCGTAAAAGCAACCTGGCCATCATAGGCGAGGTTCGGTGAGCCATCGAGGTTGATCACGTTACCGCCGCTTCCATTGACCTGATTCCCCGATGTCCCATTTGAGCGGAAGCCCGCCAGGTTGCCATTGGCAGTCGGGCCCTGGAAATTCGGGT
>JANNNS010000267.1:0-9516 GCA_031398645.1 Acidobacteriota bacterium | reverse complement strand
GGAGATACCGCGACTGTTGAGATCAGCCGCTTTCCTGGAGACAAATGGAGAAAGCTCACTTTTGTCCGCGAGGAAGGTACCTGGAGAATGGATCTAAATTTATACTTGAAGGAACTCTATCCAAGCCGCAACGCGGCCCCTTCCGATCCAGCGCCGCCTCCTCCCTCGTCACGATAGATTCATCGAAGTATGCCGCGAAGCTGGGAGATCGAACATTTTCTCGAAACAATAAACGGCCGCCTCCATATCAATGGCGTCGACGCCGTCGAGCTCGCCCGCGAGCACGGCACGCCGCTGTTCGTCTACAGCGGAGCACGCATTCGCCACAACATCGACCGTCTCAAAAAAGCGGCTGAGGTTATCGATCGCCCGCTAAAGCTTTGCTACGCGGCGAAGGCGATGTCAACGCTCGGTATTTTGAAGGCTGTAAAAGATGCTGGCTCCGATATCGAAGTAAATTCCGGGGGCGAGCTGTGGAAAGCCTTGAAGGTCGGCTTCACCGGCGACCAGATCAATTACAACGGCAACAGCAAGGAGACCTGGGAACTAGAGCTTGCGATCGAGAACGAGATCTACGCAATACAGGTTGATTCCCTCTACGAACTTTCGCTGATCGAAGAAACCGCAAAGCGTCTGGGGAAAGCGGCGAATGTAAGCCTTCGCCTGGTGCCCGAGATAAAGACCGGAACGCACAGCGGACTGCAGACCGCCCTCGTTACTTCCAAATTCGGAATGATGCCGGACGAAGCTTTCTCAGCGTTTGCACAATACAAAGAATCGCCGCACCTCAATCTCACTGGCATCCATCTACACATCGGGTCACAACTCCCCGAACCGCAAGCATATGTCGATGCGTTCCGGATGCTGACCGACTCGATGATGCGTATTTTCGACGCAACCGGCATCAGGCTAAAGCACATCAACCTCGGCGGCGGATTTCCGGTAAATTATCTTCGCGATGGGTCGAGTTCGTCGCAGTTTCCAGAAGAACAGCTTGATATGTTCTCCGCTGATTTCGAACCCGCAGATGCAGTTGGGGAGGCGTGGAAAGATGCCAGGCAATTTGCCGCCGACTGCGGATCATCCCACCTCTTTGACGATCTAACGCTTATGCTGGAACCCGGCCGCAGCATCATCGCCGACGCCGGAATTTGCCTGACGACCGTACGTAACAAAAAACAGAGGCCGATAGCTCGATCAGACTCCCCTCCTTACAAAGGAGGGGTGGACGCCGCTTCGGCGGACGGGGTGGTTCTTTCTTCATCGGTCGACCCAACCGACCACTGGCTTCTCACCGACGCCGGATTTAACATCCTGCTTTCGATGGAAACCTACAAATGGTACTACCATCTGATATCAGCCGAACGAGCGGGCGACGCTCACGACACGCCCTACAAACTTGCTGGCCCGCTCTGCGACGGCGGCGACGTTTACTTCGACCACGAAGGCCACGGACGCCTTCCCGACCATCGCCATCTACCAGATAACGTCGAGCCTGGCGAGGTGCTTGCCCTCCTCAATTGCGGAGCCTACTCGCTCGCCCAGGCAATGCAGTACAACGGAAGATTCCTGCCGCCGGTCGTCTTAGTAAAAGAAAACGGCGAAGTGGAATTGATCAGAAAACGTGATGTTTTTAAAGATCTCGTAAATAATGATGTTTACTGAAGTAGAACCGATACTGTAGGATGATTTACATGAACACTACATTGGAAAATATTGAGAAAGCTGCAAATTTGCTGAGTGTAAAAGAACGTGCTGCGTTGGCACACAATCTTTTGAAAGGCCTCGACGATTCGGAGGCAAATGAAAAATACGTCGAATCACTTTGGGCAAAAGAATCCGAAGACAGGCTGGATGCCTATTTGCGTGGTGAGATAGGCTCTTCGCCCTTTGAAGAAGCAGTTGAGAGGGCAAGAACAAGGATCAAAAAATGAAGATCCGACTTTTATCTGTTGCCGAAACAGAGTTTTCAGATGCTGCTGCATAATATGAGGATATTGAAGAAGAACTAGGCGACAGGTTTATTGACCACATTACGAGGTCAGTCGAGATCATAAAACAACACCCGTTTATCGGCCATTTGATCAAGGATCGAGTCAGAAAACTTCCACTCACACAATTCCCTCACGACATTATCTATTACCTTTCAGAAAACGAATAGTTATCGTTGCCATTGCTCACCAAAAACGAGAACCAGATTACTGGCGGGACAGGTTGTTGGAAATATGATCGAAATTTACTCGTGACAGTCATTCTGACAAAGAAAAACGGATCTTTCCGCAAGCCATGAATCGCCCAATTTGTCGGGTACAACACCGCGTGAGTTCGGAAGCCGAATAAGATCCTCTATTTGCATATTTTCCGGTCAAGCTTTTGTCAATCGAATATCGTTTCCCAATTCCAACGACTCGGCATATTCGATATGCAGCACTCGTCTAGGTTCGTCGGCCAGAGATTTCGAAGATGCATGGATCAACAAAGGACTCATTGCAATAACACCGCCCTTTCCGACCAAACAATCGACCGACGGATTCCGCGACCATTGTGCAAACTCCGCGTCGTCTAGAATTCGTTTCTTATGTGAACCAGGAATAACTCTTAGTGGTCCGTTACTTTTTGTCGACGCATCAAGATGGATCCGCAAGGCGACTATGTTCGTGAATGCTTGGGTTGGAGCATGAACGAATGTGACAGCTTCTTTAACCGACGTCGGCCCCCAACCTTCGATATTGACACCTCTTTCCAACGGCAATGCTGTGTCTTGATGCCAAGCGACCAGCCAGTTCGCTTTTCCAGTCTTCGCGAAGAGCGTGGCTTTAAAAGGAATCATGCGTTTACCAGAAAATGCGGAGGCAATGTCAATGAGACGACTGTCACGTGCGGTTTCTTGAACGGCGGGGTCCGACATCAGATTACGAATACCTGCTACTCTCAGCGCAGAATCTGGAGTCAATTTATCGACCAGTCGATCACATTCTTCCGGGTTAAATATGCCTTCGATGATTCGATATCCGGCATCGTCCATTTTTTCAAAATCGTTTTGGAAGCAGGATCGCTCGAATTATTTCGGCATCCGCCTCGTCTGGGGCAAAACCTGCCTTTTCGAAAGATCCGGCTAGTTCCGCAATCGATGAGACCTGGCTGCTTTCGTCTTTTATCGTCGCGATCACGCCGAGGTTTTTGTGCGCTATATCGCGGGCCTTTGGCAGATCTTCCAGGTTAACGAACCGGTCGGCTATAGAGTTGTAGGCAGACGAACGCGACGCCAACTGCGGTACTTCCTCCGCAAGGGCGTCAGCCTCATTCAGGAATCCGGCGGCGTTCTCGTGTTCGTCGTTGGCAACGGCCGCGTCGCTGAGCGAGATCAATGCGAACATCCGGTGAGCGTCATCCGGAATCGCGTTAAGGGCGGTACGGGCTAGTTCGTCGTTCTTCTGTATCGTAAGTATCTTTGCGATCTGGCCTAGCGCACTCATCGACTGGTTCTCGTCCGCTATCTCTTGTGCGATCTCGATCCCGCGTTCGGCTTTCTCAAATCCCGCAAACTGCACGGCAATATTCGCGAACAAAGCGTACCGGGCCTTCCCGTCCCGCGTCTCACGCTCGTGCTGCGATTTCAATATCGCGTAGGCTTCTTCCAGGGCTTCGAGTGCCTCGTCCTTCTCTTCCTTTCTCCAGAATTCTCGCGCGAACCCCAACAAAGCCGTCGCGATCTGCGTCTTGTCTTTTACGGAATCAAGCGTGCGATCGGCGAGTTCGACGCTTCCCGCTCGAAGAAATCCTGTCGAAATCGACGCAAGGAAATTGTCGCGGTGCACGTTGCCCAACGCCTCGGCATATTCGCGTGCTTTGTCCAAGGTTTCTATCGCTCGGTCGTTCCGGTTCGATGCGAGGAAGGAGTTTCCTATATCGATAAACGACCGGATACGCTCCTCTTCGTGCTCGATCTCTTCTGCCGGCTCGAGCGATCGTTCAAGCAACTCGGCGGCTCGGCCAAAGTCGTCCTTTTCGATCGCATCTGCTGCCATTGCCATCCACGCATGAGCAGCCGAAAGTGGAAATCCTATTTCACCGATCGTTCTAACCGCCGCCTCGCGATCGCCGTCCGCGCTTTGACGGATCGCGATCGCGGCAAGTACATTGTCGCGATGGTCCATCATATCCGCCACGGTCGTCGCTTTCACGATCTGGCCATTCGCGGCAAGTTTGAGCCCGATGCGTTCGCGGGCCTGTGCCTGCATGCCAATATCGTCCATCGCCTCAACCAATTGAAGCGCGTATTCGCCATCGTCCATCCCGGCACATGTCTCGGCAACCGCGATCAGGAGCCGATCACGAACAAACGGATCATCGACCGTGTTGGACAATTCCGCCGCGAGATCGACATTTCCTTTCGCCAGATATCGCGGAACGACCGCCTTCATCGCCTCCGCCCGGCCATCATTGCTCTGGATACTTTCAGCAAGATAGGCGGCCGCAGCCAGCAGGTCGTTCTCGGCATCGGGACGCGATATTAAATGTTCAGACATAAAGAGAAACTTGCCGTCAGATCAGAAACAGATGATAGAAACAGGATAGGCACGCTCAAATAGGATCCGTTGCCGCCGTTTACCGAGACGACCTATCCTGCATATCCTGCTCATCCTGTTGAAATAAACCGTGGTTTTGAACACCTAAACTTTCGCTGCGAACGCTCCTCGGATCGACGCCGGCATCCAGTCATTGAGATCTTTAGCGACCCAATCGGCTCCGGCTTTGCGTAATGTGTCCTCAGAAACCGTATTTGTCACGCCGAGCACCTGGAGGTCAGCTCTCTTGCCGGCGGCAACTCCGGCGGGCGAATCCTCGATCACGAGGCATTCGGAATGCGTCATAGGCAGATGTCCCTGAGAGATCCGGACGAGATCGATCTGTTCAAAACCCCTGCGGTAGCATTCCGGGTCCGGCTTGCACCTCGCGACCTCTTCAGAACTTACGATCACGGAGAAACACTCTGTCAGCCCGGCTTTCTCAAGCACGAAATCGATCTCTTCCCGCTTCGACATGCTCACCAGGCCGACGGCGAACTCATTAGCCATCTTGCGGATGAAATTCTCTATACCCGGAAAAAGCGGCGTTTCGGAAGAAACCCGTTCTCGCCATCGCTGCGTCTTGGCAGTGGTAAGCTCCAGCACACGGTCGATCCCGGAAGGTTTTCCGGCCTCATCAAGGATCGACGCGACAAAGGTCTTGTCGTCCATCCCAAGCCGCGAATAATAGGCCTCATCCGTCACATCGATGCCGTCCGCCTTGAACAATTCGCGGTACACATCATGCTGGATCGACTCGTCATCGATCACCACCCCATTGAAATCCATCAAGATCGCTTTGATCATATTATTCTCGCGTCGAACATATTCCCGCGTCCCAATATTCCTTTCGGATCGAACGCACGTTTCAGCTCTGCCATTTCGTTCAGATAGCGTTCGCCCATCATCACGTTCAGGTATTTGCTCTTAAGCTTCCCAATGCCGTGCTCCGCGGAGATCGTCCCGCCCAGCATTATCGACTGTGCGACAAACCGTCCATAAAGGTGGCGGGCCTTCTCAGCTTCGATATCGTCTTTCGGCAAGAGATTCGCATGCAGATGACAATCGCCGATGTGCCCGAAGATCACGTAATCGATGCCGCTCGCGTCCAGCGTGTCTTTATAGAATCGCAAAAACGCAGGGAAATTCTCGTCAGGTACGGCCATATCCGTCCCGATCTTTTTCTGCTTGTTTCTCACGACCCGTTCATTCACCGAAACCGGCAAAGCATGCCTAAACGCCCGCATCTTTTCCCGGTCCTGCTCGGTCGTTGTAAACCACGACCGGTCAACATCGGCGTTGTGCTTTTCCAAAAGTGCATTCCATTTTTCCAGCAAAGCGTCTTCAGTTTCGCTCGTTGTTTCCTGCTCAAAGAATATCGCTCCAGCCATCCCATCGGGCGTTTCGGGAAATTTCTCGGAGATGAATTTCAGTGCATTTGCGTCGAAGTATTCGATCAGAGTTGCGTCGATCTGATCGGCGGCGTGCGAACGGCGATTTGCAAACGACAGAGCTTTGGCCGCATCTACGAAAGCTAAAACATCTGCCTCGCCTTTGAAGAATACGATTCCGCTGAAAAAACCTTCCGGTTTTGGCAGCAGTTTCAGTACTACCTGCGTGATCACTCCCAAAGATCCCTCACTGCCGATGAAAAGGTCGATCGCATCGAGCGGCTCGGCATTGTAGAAGCCGCTTACATTCTTTCGAAGGTCGGGGCGATCGTATGTCGGCACCTTGATCCCATTGATCGAACCGACGACGAGCGTTCCATCCTCTGAAAAACGCTCTCCCCGGCCGATCTCGACGATCTCACCCGACGCCAGCACAACCCGCAAACGCTCGACAAACTGGCGCGTCGCCCCGTACTTAAAACTTCTCGCCCCGGACGCATTGGTTGCCACGGTTCCGCCGATCTGGCAGCTCCATTCGGTCGGGTCGGGCGGATAAAAAAGCCCCTCGCCCTCGACCGATCTCTGCAGATCGGCAAGGATGACGGCCGGCCCGACGACCGCTTTCAACTTCTCTTTATCGATCGAAACTATCTTGTTCAATTTTTCCAGCGAGATAACCCATCCGCCGAACGGCACCGCTCCGCCGACCGTTCCTGTCCGAGCGCCCGAGACAGTGACCGCAACCTGCTTCTCACTCGCCTCACGCAAGATCTCAGCGATCTCTGCCTCCGATTCCGGAACAAACAGCTTCTCAGCATGCCCGCCCTGCATATTGCTGGCGTCGGTCAGGTAATTCTGCAGATCTTCGAGTTGCGTTTTAACTTGCATTGTTCAAGGCTCGAACTCCGTGGGCTCGCACTCTAATTTATCGCATTTGCCTCAAAAAGGCTTCTGACGCCTCACCTTCTCAGTCGCTGCCTGTCTCCACCTCTCTCTTCTCCGGCCGCATGTGCGGGAAGAGGATCACATCGCGGATCGAGTGCTTGTTGGTCAGCAGCATGGTCAGGCGGTCGATGCCGATGCCGATACCCGCCGCCGGCGGCATTCCGTAGCTAAGAGCTCGAATATAATCCTCATCCAGAACCATCGCCTCTTCGTCGCCCCGCTCACGCTCCGACATCTGATCAACAAAGCGTTCGTATTGCTCCTTCGGGTCGTTGAGCTCGCTAAACCCATTCGCGACTTCCATTCCGTTGATAAACAACTCGAAACGTTCAGCAATGTTCGGATCATCCGGCGAGGCTTTTGCGAGCGGCGAGATGGATTTTGGGTAGTCGACGATGAACGTCGGATAAATGCGAATTCTAGACTCATCATAAACAAAGCCTACTACTTGCTCGACATGCTCATCGAACATTTCAACCAAATTTCTGACAATCTGGTCTTCGTCGATGTTTTCATCTCTGTACTTAACAAAGATTTCAGTTAAGTTCGACTTGATGCCCGCTTTGACGTCATCTTTCGGTTGTTCGTGGGGCTCCCCGAATTGGTCAATTACGTAGATTTCATTCATCAAGTTATCGAACTGTGAAAGCCAATTGAATTGCTCAAATAAAACTCTCGAATTACCGCCGGTTCGTAGCCATGACTTAAAATCGCCATTGAATTGTTCGACCATCCAAGACGAGATATCCGTTGCCAAACTCTTGTCAGAATGTTCACAATACCATCTCAGCAATGGCGGAATAGCGCCAACAATCGACTCCTCCATGCTTACACGCTTAAATGTCGAGAAGTCGATCGTAACGTCGAACTTGCTACCTATGCCAAGAACACGCGAGTCGGTCTTCATGACGGTTACATCGAGGTGACCAACGGATTCATGAACGATGTGTTGAAGCAGGTCCTCGCAGAAATTCATCATTCCTTCGACGTCCATGTAGGCAATGTAGAATTCGAGCATGGTGAATTCGGGATTGTGGCGCTGGGAGAGGCCTTCGTTGCGGAAGTTGCGGTTAAGTTCGTAAACTTTTTCAAAGCCGCCGACGACCAGACGTTTGAGATAAAGCTCCGGAGCGACGCGTGCGTATAGCGGAATATCGAGCGCGTTATGGTGCGTCTCGAACGGCTTAGCTGCCGCACCGGTCGCCTTCGGCGTCAGCATCGGCGTCTCGACCTCAATAAAGCCCGCGTCATCCAAAAAGCGGCGCATTCCCGAGATCAACTTGGCGCGACGCTCAAAAACCTCGCGCGTCGTCAGGCCCTCGTGCTCGACCTGCAGCGTCGAAGCGATCAGATCGGCGTAACGAAATCGCCTTTGCAGCTCAGGATCGGCGATGCCGTGCATTTTGTCGGGCATCGGCAGCATGGCTTTCGCAAGGAACTGCAGCTTTTCAACGTGCACAGAAACCTCGCCTGTGTTCGTTACAAAAAGATATCCCTCAACGCCGACAAAATCACCATGATCCAGCAACTGCCACACCGCCCATCCGTTCTCACGATCCAGCGTGTCGCTGCCGTCATTTTTAACCAGAGCGAGCGGGCCTTTTTTGTTGCAATAGATCTGCAGCTTGCCCATCCCATCGGTCAAGTGGACAAAATTCCCGCGAGTCGGCGTCGTCAAACGCCCGGCGATCCGCACATTACCCAGTGTCTTCAGCCGCTCGTTGATAGCATCCTTGACCTCCGCCGGCGGCCGCTCGCCTTCCTTCAGCCCGGCCCGGATCTCGGCCATCTCCGCCTCGACCGCAACGATCGCCTCGAACCCTTTGATCGCACTGATCGTGTCGTCAGCACCGGTCAATTTTGTCCGAGCGAACTTGTTCGGATAAACATTGCCGGTCAACTCACGAAGCTTATCCAAATGCTCCCGACGCGCAGCAGTCTGGTCGTTCGGTTCAATTATTTCCTCAAAAGCGGGAATGCTCATATTTCTTTAAACTTGCCCCAAAATTCGAATCTTCGATTATAGATGCACCGAACCGAAAGGCAAACTTCGCCCAATTGTGGCAGAATGTAAGTACCGCAAGGAAACAGAACGGGTGGGAACCTCCCCGTCCGGCGTTTTCTGCGGCTAGGTGTGTTTGTGGCAGAAGAATTCGCGAAACTAAAGGCCGCCGTCGGACGCGGTCAACGCATTGTTACGCTTAGCGGGCTTACCTCAACGTCCGCAAAGGCTTACGCGGTCGCGAGACTTCGGGCAGAGACTGGCAAGCGGTTCGCGGTCGTCGCCGAATCGAACGGCGAAATGGAAACCTGGGCTGCGGACCTCGAGTTCTGGCTCGCCTCGCCGGAACTTTCGACATCAGCGTCCGTGGTCACGGTACCCTCCTTCGAAGCCGACCCATATTCAGGAGTTTCACCACATGCCAAAACGCAGGAGCGCCGGGCACTCTCGCTATGGCAAATGGCAAACGATGCCAGTGACGTGGCCGTTCTATCGGCACGTTCTCTGATCCAGCGGACAGTACCTGTAAATGAGATAAGAGATCTCGGCTGCGAACTTGTTCGTGACGAGGACTTTCCGCCTGAGGATCTCACCAGCCGACTTGTATCCG
>JANNNS010000265.1:0-4761 GCA_031398645.1 Acidobacteriota bacterium | reverse complement strand
GATGCTGCCGTCGGTCGCACCGAAATTCACCGAACCATCTGCGTGTCGATCAAGCATCGCCTTAACGGCGAACGAATCATTGACGCAGCCATAGAGTGGCGTCACATGGTTGTAAAAGTCGATCCCGACTACGAGTGCTTTCCGCATTAGAGATTATCAATCCAACTAGCAATGTTGTCCCAGGTCCACACCATTGTACTTACCCCGACGATGCTAGTGCGATCCTCCCTGTACGCCCAAATGCCCTGGAGCCGTTTCGCCTCTTCTTTGGCGCACTGGATTTCCCACTTCTGCCCACTGGAGCTGAGCGAATTCTTGCTGACAATCACGAGGACACCGTCGGACCGAAGGATCCTGGTCCGCACCCTTTTCTTCCACTCTTCGTCGTAGGCTTCCTTGACCGACATGTCTGTGTACTCGAACGGTGATCTCGTATTCTGCGACTGGCCCTTGATCATGTCGCGGATGCGCACATCTTCGATAGCGAAGGCTACGAAAACCACTTTCTTCTCAGCCATTGTAGGAACTCCTTTTGGTCATCTCTTATTCGTATGGATGCCTGCAGATTAGTTAGAATTCGTGTCGATAATACGGTCATTGGAGCGAATTATCAATCAATCAACTGACTGATCTCAACCTGTCTAATGTTCTCCAAAGAACACCCGGAACACTTGCAACACCTCCGGAACACTTTTACAACACTATGTAACGCCTAGAACCCTGTAAAAATGGACCTCGGAACACTTGCAACACTTCTTTAGTGATTTTCTGAGATTTTGTGAAATTTCAAAGAAAACTTTCCAAAGAAAGTGTTTCAAGTGTTGCAAGTGTTCCAACCCCCAGTTTTACTGATGTAAAACGGAACACTTCGGAAACACTTGCAACGCTTCAGGCTCTTAACTTTGATCAATTAACCGAATACCAACCCAACAGCGGCCGCCTTTGCTGCCGGAATTGACCTGCTTGAACCCGCGCTCGTGCATATTCTGAGTAAGCCGTCGATGAGAGCGGAGGAATTCGCCGTTGGCCTCGCAGAAAGATTTGTAAGCCTTGTAAAGGTCTCCGTTCTTGACGGTGAACATCGCGGGGGTCAAATAGGCTTCAGGATCCGCAGCCTGCGCCTGCTCGTACGTTTCGCACATCTCTTCAATGAACTGCGCTATCGAATCCTGTTCTTTACGGTAGTGGTCGATCTCAGTTTGTATGACCTCGGGAACGTCGAGGCCGTCGAGATCAAAATAGTCGCGGCATCCCAGCACGGCCCAATTGAGAATTGCTGAGGCGTCGGCCATCAACGAAGCCATTAGGTCATCGGCCTTGACGATCTTGTCTTTCGGAATGTCCTGGGTAAACGGAACGAGCTTCATGCGGTCCCACATCCCTTTGCTGTGATCGGTAATCGTCGGTTTGTGGTTGGTGGCTATCCAGAGCTTGCCGGTGAAGGGAAAATCGAAATACTCGCCAAAGAGAAAACGGGCGGTTACGGTGTCGCCGGCGGAAAGGGCCTTGACCAGGGCGGAATTGAGGCGTTCGTTTTCTTCGGTCTCGGGAATAATGACAAAACGCTTGCCTTTGAGCCTGGCAATGTCATTCGGGATCGCATTCTGCTTTCCAGCCATTACGCTGGCCGTCGTGGTCGCCGATGCGTAATCGCCCAGAAGGTTATTGAACAGGTTTACAAATATTGACTTTCCGTTGTTGCCGGTTCCGTACAGGATCCAGAATGATCGTTCGCGGACAGCGCCTAGTAGCGAATAGCCAATTGACCGCTGCAGGAAGGCTCGAATCGAAGGATCGGGCTGAATTGTTTCGAGAAAACCTTTGAATGTCTCGCTCTCCGCGTCGGCGTCGAAATCACAGTTAACGACGCGCGTGATTCTGTCAGCTCGATTATGCGGCCGCAATACCCCCGTCCTTAGATCGAGCGTTCCGTTCGCGCAATTGAGGAGAAACGGCTGCGTGTCGAACTCATCCATTGTGGCCGTAGTTTTTCGCTGAGCGATTTCCATTAGTGCATTAAGACCGGATCGCATGTTTGAGCGTTTGGCGTGTTTGAATGCAACGTCGTCCCGGCAGTTCTCAGCAGAATAAAGGTCCTTAACGAAGTCTGCAGCCAGGTCGAAGATCAGGTTCGTTTTGTCGAATGCCCAGTGTGTTTTCGACCAAATTAGCCATTTTTTCGCTTCTGCGACATAAAGAAGATCTTCGCCGACAAGATCTAAAAAGCGTTCGGCATTGCCCAGATCGTCATAACGCGGGAAAATCGCCGGCGGCAATACCTCGGCCGAAGCCGGGCCGCCCACCTTCGCCAGGGCCTGCTTGCGTTTTGCAGCCTTGATCTCGGCCTCGATATCGGCCAGTTCATGATCGGTAAGATCGTCCACGAGTTTCAGTTAATTCGCCGTCATTCCGAGATCCCTAATGGTTCCTTTCGATAAATCGCCGTCCCGTCCAGCGGAAGCCGGGAAGGTCCGGCGAACATTCCGGTCTCGGAACGCGACACGCCGCCGGTTCCTTGAAGCCTTGAAAAAACAGCTGGTCATTCGGCCGGAGCCGCACCGCTTTGAACCCGTCGTACCGCGAGGACGAAAGCAGAAAATAACGGTCAGTGAGGTGCAGCGGCTGGCAAAGGAAACCGTTAATGAAGCCCAGACTCGACCGGTACGCGTACAGAACGCACCCTTCCGGAAGGTTCAGCCGCCAGCGGCCGGTCAGATAAAAGCCCGGAACCTCGGCCAGTGCGTCGCCGAACTTTCGTTCGAGTGCATGTTCGATCTCCGATTGCGAAAGCTTTTTGTACTTCGTCGCGGTCGCGGATTCCGGCGAAACTCTCAAATTCCGGAATCGAGCGACTATCTTGCGAACGGCCTGATCCCGTTGATCGAGGTTTTCAGCCTTGCTGTAAGCATCCCGGCACAAGGCGAGATTGGCGATGAAGTGCATGGTTTGCTCGACGGACGCCGGCGGGAGAAGCAAAGAGAGCTCCCGGTAGACCGCGTGGCGCAGGGCAGACAGATTGATCCCGCCGGCATGGATGTCCGAATCCTGTTCGCTCATTGTGTGCTGAATCCTTACAACGCGGCCTAAAAGACAGCTCTCTATTCACCGCCGCTTACCACGCCGCGATCAAATACTTAGAGAGTCGCGGGTGATCTGGCCGTCGCGAATCGCCGCCGCCATCTCTTTGCAAAGCTGCCCAAGTAGCTGGACGCGCAACTGCGCCACCTCGTTTTCCGTCTCTGCTCGCGAGGCCCGGAGCTCGATTTTCGCCAGGTCCGCGGCGGTGATCGGCAAATAGCCCGCAGCTATGTGCCGTAGCGAACACGGGATACTCATATAACCGACTACGGTGTCATCCTCAACCGGTTCTTCATCCAAAACGTAAGTGAGTTCTTTATCTGACATATCCTATGCCGCTCCTTTATAGGTAACCTTTCCTCTAGAGTTGATCTCAAGCATTGAACAGATGGCCATTAGCTGTTCCTTTGTGTATCTGGCTTTGTTTCCGAAACTGCAGTGCGGAAGATCGTATCGCCGTCGCAGGTCTGCTAAGAGCGTCACTTCGATTTTGAGCCTTTTTGCAGCGTCCGCTTCCGTGAAGATCTCAAATCTATCCTGGTCTGCTTTTATAGATTCGACCTCAGATAGCAACCGGTCTTTCAACCAATTAACCCGACTTATTGCGGCCTGCGCGTCGAGCATCGCTTTCTGCAGGTCGTCACACGCGACAACTATCTGGCTGCCCGGTTCAAATTGTTCCGGTTTCTTCAACATTTCTTTCCCCTCGTAAATGGACTGCGACACACCGGATAGCCAGCCGCAGATTCGGGTGCGGCAGCCAGCAGTGGCTGCATTCCCAGATCTCTTGAACGACCGCACAACACACGATCGCCGAGCGGTGGGTCGGGTGCTTCGAATTGCAGCCCAAACACACGTAGTAATGATGGATGTCCCTGATGCTAGTCATTAAGGAGATCTCCCACCTTCAGATTCAGGGCCTCGCAAATCTTAGAGAGCGTGTGCAGGGTTGGGCTCGTTATCCCTTTCAAGGTTCTCCACACAGTTAGCCGCGGCAATCCTGCAGCTCTCGACAATGATGAGTGATTGAACCCTTCCGACTTCATCTGCTGCCTCAGCTTGGTTAGATTTATTTTCACGGCTATCATTCTTTCTGTTGCATGGATAATACAGAATCCTATCGTCGTAAGTCAACCACAGTTCTAGGCATTATTGTGCGAATTGTAATATTCATGATACTATTCCCTCACATGACCAAACCACTGGCCGACTACGTCCGAAACACGCGCCTCGCAAAGCGTCTATCGACTATTGACGTCGAGCGAAATAGCGGCGGCAAGATTAGCGACAGTTACGTCTCGCGAATCGAGCGGGGCGAGTACGCGAACGTTTCCATCGACAAGCTGGACGCTCTAGCGGACGGGCTGCAGATCCCCGCGGAGGAAATTCATCGGATTGCGCGGGGCTTATCTGCGGAGCGGCCCAAAGAGAAGTTGGAGATATTGGCGGAGACGTTCGATGGGAGCGATCTGACAGAAACGGACTGGGCGGAGATCGAAGCGGTGGTCCGTGTGTTGATCGAACAAAAGAGATCCGTTCGGTCGGCGGCACCCGTGCGTCGCCCTCCAACCGAGAAAATGAACAAGGGGTTGAAATAGTGGAATGCTTAGTCTACTCCCGCAGCTGAAGGCTGCATTCCCGTTCATCGGGCAACGATCGGCGACGGAAGAGGATTTTTATCGG
>JANNNS010000144.1:0-9535 GCA_031398645.1 Acidobacteriota bacterium | reverse complement strand
CCGAGCTTGCCGAGGCCGACGACGCAGATATCCATCAGGCGGCGAGCCTGTGCTGGGTGGCGATCCAGTCATAGGTTCGGCGCATGCCCTCGGCGAGCGGGCGGCTGGGCGGAGCCAACTGTACGCCCGGATACTGCGACTGAAAAATTACGAAAAACGCTACGATATAAACAATTATCGAGATCACCGTCTTCAATAGCGACGATATCTCTGATTGTCCTGACGTTCTAAATGCGGTCTTCAGCAAAAGATAGGCGACGAAGCGGACGATCGAGATGACGAGTGCCATCCACAGGAAGATCTTCGCGATGTGAAAAAGATTGATGACGAGGCTTATCATCGTGTCGGTCATCATCGACGGAGCGACGCCGTCGGTTGAGACGACTTTTCCCTCGACGATATCCAACCCGAATTGTGAAAGGACGTACTCGCGTAATCCGCCTTCGACGAACGGCAGGGCGATCAGGATCAGCGTTGTGACGCCGGCGAAGATAACAAATACGATGAAGCGCTTTTGAAGGTCGGCACTAGGCATAGTGGATCGCTAAAACATATCAGCAATCGTTTTTGCAATCAACAGAAGGGAAAGCACAGAGACTACGCCCGTTATGGCCCAGGCGGCGATATTAAAGGCGAACGAATTCTTGTGCTTGCCCATTATCTCTTCGTTGTTGGCAAGCGTGACGACGGCACCCAGGATTATAGGAAGCAGCACGCCATTAACACATTGCGTAAAGAGCAGGAGTTTTATCTGAGGGATGCCGGGAATCAAGGCGACAATGAGCCCGATCAATATCAAGGCCGTGAAAACTCCAATAAAGATAGGTGCTTCGCGAAACGACCTCGACAAACCTTTCTCAAAGCCCAACGCTTCGCTGATCGAGTATGCGGTCGAAAGCGGGAGAACACCCATGGCCAGCATAGCGGCACCGAACAGGCCGATGGCGAAGAGATATTTCGCGTATTGACCCGCGATCGGGACAAGTGACTCGGCGGCGGTTGCGGCTGAATCTATTTCGTAGATCCCTTGCTGATGAAGCGTCGCCGCGGTCGCGATCGTGATAAAAGCGGCGATCGCGCAGGCAAAAACGGTCCCCACGATCACATCGGCCCTGACGAGCGGCAGATCGTCCTTGTCCATACCTTTCTCGACGACGGACGATTGCACGAAAACCTGCATGAACGGTGTGATGGTCGTGCCGATCAGCGCCATGATCGTGAATAGGTAAACGGTGTCGAGACTGAATGTCGGTTCAACAAAACCGGACGCGGCCTCGCCCCAATCGGGTTTTGCCATAAAGGCCGAGATCACGTAGGAGAAGAAAACGAGCGACATCGCCAGGAACACGCGCTCGACACGTTTTTGTGAACCTTTTACGACCAGCCACCAGATAAAACCGCCGGCTATGGGCAAGGAGACAAATCGGGGAACTCCGAGAAGTTCGGATGCCTGTGCTATGCCCACAAATTCGGAAATGATGACGCCGGTATTCGCTATCAGCAATGCCAGCATCACAAATGCCGTCCAGCGAACGCCGAATTGTTCGCGGATCAGGTCGGCCAAGCCCTGTCCCGTGACAACGCCCATCCGCACGCACATTTCCTGGACGACGATCAAACTGACCGTCATCGGAATAAAGACCCACAGCAGCGAATAACCAAAAGCCGCACCTGTTGAGGAATATGTAGCGATCCCGCTGGCATCATTGCCCGCGTTGGCTGCGATCAGCCCGGGACCGAGGATGGCGAGGTAGGCAAACAAACGATATTCCGACAAACGCCGCCCAACGCGCGCATACAATCCGCGCGTCTCCCGCACCAGCCATTTTGGTGTAAGGCGTGACAAAAACATTGTCGCAAACTACCGTCTTCTTTCATCTCGTAAAACTTTTCAGTCAAATTTCGCTGAAGAGCTTGTTGGAAATCGAATATAGCCTTTTTGCAGGCAATTGCAAAAGCCCGCAGCTGAATGTTACGCCCTTGCTAACGCGCGAGCTTCTGCATAAGACTCGCCGGGTTCTGGGTTTGTTTTAGGGGAGGTTTGGATAGATGAGGGCGTAGACGGCGGCGGTTAGGAAAGCTGTGCCGAGAGCGATCGAGACGGCTCGACGAGTTTTAGGTAGCGGAGAACCTGTGGGACGGTGCGTTGGGCGAATTTGTGGTGCCATTGCCACGGAATCAAGAGAAGACAGGCCGTTGTTCCCACGAGCAGCCAGCCAAAGACCGTGAACGCGATGGAAATGGGCATTTGCGATGCGAAACGGAGGAGTGCGAATCCGACCACGAGCCGAAGCGACATTTCAAGGTAATGAGCGAACGCCGAGCCCGCGAAACTCCCTAAAAACGTCGCGGTCCGAGCCGGAACGATCAAAGCCGAAACGCCCAGCCCGACAAAATAGGTCCCGGTGAGGAAAATTATCGCAACCGCCGCGTAGTCGAGAATGTGCATCGGAGAAGTTTATGCGAAAGTGGGCTAATCGGGTAGTGCGGGCTTCTGCATAGGATGTTCGGGGCTTCTGGATAGGATACGCCGGGACCTGCAAGTTTGTTGGGCTGTCACTCGACGTTTCCGTACTTCTGATTTTCTTCGGGATACATGCGTTCGAGGGTGTCGGGGAGCTGGTCGGATTCCATTTCGCCTTCGTAGGGACGGAGGAGGGCCTCGTCGCCTTCCATTAGCCAAAGTTTTTGTTCGTCGATGTCCGTTAGAATGACGGGCATCGCTTTCTCGTGGATCGGGCGCATGAAATCGTTGGGTTCGGTCGTGAACGTTGTGAAGGAGTAGCGCGTTTTATCGCCCTCGAAGTAACGGCTCCAAAGTCCGGCCAGCGCATACGGTTCGCGGCCCTTCACAAATATTTCGACCGGCGGTAAACCTTTTCCTTTCACCGGCCATTCGTAAAAACTGTCGATGGGAAGCAGGCACCGCTGGCCTTTTTTCAAAAGTGCCGGCCAGAGCTTTTTCTCGTGCATCGTCTCCACGCGGGCGTTAAACGTAGGATATTTCGCTTCAAATCGCGGCGATCCATCCCATTGACACCACCACCGGGCCTCGACCGTCTTTATCAAACCATCACTTCGACGCGCGACGATCCACGCCGGTTCCGTCGGCCGCAGATTTCGCCGCGGTACGAACAGCTCCGGATGAAGCCACTCAAATATCTTATCCTTATACGCCTTGATCTCCGCCTGTGAAGCTCTTCCGCACATATGAACATCATTTTACAGTTTTTCGTGCACGAGATGAATTGACCCTTTGCGGTCTTAGTTGTGCATCTAGCAGAATCGGTGAGCATTTCGCCCTTACTTTGTGCGGGCTTTTGCATTGTACACTCCGGCTTCGCAAAGTTCGCCTCAATCTTTCTAAAACACACCGGAATCTGGTAAAGTTCCGTTAAATATGATCATCCATTTAAAGCGCTTTGTCGCGATCGTTTCGGTCGTTTCGTTCATTGTTTTGCAAGTGCCTGTTTTCGGTGCGGCGCCGGATCCGGTGCGTGGGAAGCATGCGATGGTGGCTTCGCAGCATGAGCTGGCTTCGAAGATCGGCGTTGAAATAATGAAGAAAGGCGGGAATGCTGTGGATGCGGCGATCGCGGTCGGATTGGCTCTGGCGGTCGTTTACCCAGAGGCGGGAAATATCGGCGGTGGCGGATTTATGCTCATCCGTCGGCCGGATGGAAAGGCATTTGCCGTCGATTACCGTGAAATGGCGCCTAAAGCCGCGACACGCGACGTATTTGTTGATAAAGAAGGCAATCTTATTCGCGGCGAGGGCGGATCGACGATAGGCTACCGGGCGTCGGGTGTTCCGGGAACACTGGCAGGATTTGATCATGCGTTCAAGAAATACGGCTCGGGCAAAGTGAAATGGGAAGACCTCGTCGACCCGGCACGACGGCTGGCAATAGATGGTTATGTGCTGACACATCGTTTAGCCAGTCTGCTCGTTGCTTATAGAGAACACCTAGCGAAATATCCCGACAGCAATCGAATTTTTCTCAACAATGGAAACTTCTTTAAGGAAGGCGATCTCTTTAAGCAACCGGAACTCGGCGCGACGCTGGCACGTGTGCAAAAGAACGGTGCACAAGAGTTTTACACCGGTGAGACCGCGAGGATGATCGCCGAGGATATGAAGGCGAACAACGGCCTGATCACGCTTGAGGATCTGAAGAACTATGTCGCGAAGGATCGAGAACCTTTGCGGGGAAGTTATCGCGGGCACGAGATCATCACAATGCCGCCGCCATCGTCCGGGGGGATCGTAATGCTTCAAGTCTTGAATATGCTCGAGCCGTACAACATAAAAGCAATGGGGCACAATTCTGCGGCCGAACTTCATTTATATACCGAAGCGTCACGACGAGCTTTCGCCGACCGCGCGGAATATATGGCTGACCCCGACTTTGCCGAAGTGCCGACGGCTTTGCTCTCGAACAAAACCTATTCGACCAAGCGGATGACAAACTTCGACGCAAAGAAAGCGTTTCCAAGCGCCTCGATGAAACCGGGCGAACTCGTTAAAGCTGAGGGAACCGAGACCACGCACTATACCGTGGTCGATCGGGCAGGGATGGTGGTGTCGAACACGTACACGATTAACGATCTGTACGGTTCGCGGGTGACGGCGAAAGGTACGGGAGTTTTATTGAATGACGAGATGGATGATTTTGCTGCGCGGCCCGGAAGGCCGAATCTTTTCGGCTTGATCCAGGGAGAACGAAACAAGGTCGAAGGCGGAAAGCGTCCGTTATCTTCAATGACCCCGACGATCGTTATGAAAAAAGACGGTACGCCGTGGTTTGCCGTCGGAGCACGCGGAGGGCCGAGAATAATCTCCGCGGTGATGCAGACCGTAATAAACATAGTGGATTTCGAGATGAATATTCAGCAGGCGATCGACGCGCCGCGAATTCATCATCAATGGCTGCCCGATGAAATAAACTTTGAGCAATTCGGCGTCTCGGCCGACACGGTGAACATTCTCGTCTCGTACGGACATAAATTCGCTCAGAGGCCTGGAAATATTGCCTCGGCAAC
Source organism: Acidobacteriota bacterium (assembly GCA_031398645.1). Classification (GTDB taxonomy): domain Bacteria; phylum Acidobacteriota; class Blastocatellia; order Pyrinomonadales; family Pyrinomonadaceae; genus OLB17. The sequence continues at coordinate 4,492 of JANNNS010000144.1, read as the reverse complement.
GGGAATTATGATCGATAAGGATGGCGTTCGATTGGGCGCGATCGATTCGAGAAGCGACGGAGTTGCGGTGGGTTATTAGGTCCTTTCTTGAAGCCCGCAGGAAGTAATAACGAAACGTGGATGTTTCGCCCTTACTGTGCGGGCTTTTGGATCTGATTCTTTTCGAGAAGTTTCGTGGTCGTGTCGGTTACGCTCGGGCGGTGAGCCAATTCATTCGTCTCTTTCCACATCCCAACCGACGGCGGAGCGTAAACATCTGCCGGTACGCTTGTTCGCGGCGGTAACGCTGCCGGCTCGTTATAACTGGAGAGGATATTATTCTCGGCAGGCATCTCGAGCGGATCATTCGACTGAAACAAAAGCGCGTACGCCACGCGGAGGATCACGATCGCTTTGAAGAAAAAGATAGCTGCGACGGCTAATTCCGGCGGCCCGTTAGTAGCTACAAGAAAGGCGATCCAGATAGGAACAAGAACAAGGCCGATGATCGCGATAAACGCCGCCTGTTTAAGGCCCTGTTTGCGTTTCGTTTTCGCACCTTTGGAACTGGCCGGCTGAGGTAGAATTCCATCGTTCGCCACTAGCTCCGCAATGCCGGTCATTAAGAATCCGCACCGAGAACAATAGCTGGTTTCGTTCGAGATCTGTTGTTGTCCGCACTTAGGGCAATGCATCTTCGTCAATGTTCGTCGCGCTTCAAGAGCTTTGTAGTATTTTCGATCACGCTGCCCCGTTCGATAAGTTCACCAGTATCAGGAGCACGCCATCCACCCTGAGGAGCGGCATAAACATCCGCGGGCTGCTGCTGTTGAGGTGGAAGAGCGTGCTGCTGAGGATTTCCGTATAACCCTACATGCTGCGCGCCTGGCAGGGGAATGTCCTGAAGCGGAATTGTTCCCACGACTTTCGAGGAGGGAAGGATAACGAGTGATCCGATCAGAATAAGAAGCGCGCCAAAAACACCGGTGACGGCGGAGATGCCCGCCAGTTCATCCACGTTGAGAATCCCCCAAAATGAAGTGAGGAACATCGTGAAAAAGATGAACCATGCAACGCTGAACAAAACGCCGTTCTTCTTATTGAAGAACGTCTTCTTTTTTTGTATCGCGGCAAGCTGGGGAAGTGTTCCGCCGTGATGCAACAGTTCCGCGACGATCGCGAGCTGAAATCCGCATCGTGAGCAGAATTTTGTTTCACCGGAAGCTTGCTGTTGGCCGCAGCGGGGACAGTGCATCTATAGACTCCGTTTTATGTCGCATTGGACGACTTCGTAACAAACGAATTCTTGCACGAAAAAGTTCGCATTGCAATAAACTGATCTATGGCAGGTGAGGCCGGAGCCGTATGAATTGCTGTGCGACCCCGAAGGCCCGGCCCTGAAGATGTGACGAACGATCTAGCGTCTCAATAAGGACCTGAGCGATGGGTTTGAATGCTTCCGGAGCTGGGATCGAACGGAAAAGGTCTTCGTCGGCGGTGAAGAAGGTGAACCCCTTGCGCCGGGTGGCAGCTGCTTCGTTTAGGTAGCCGATCACACGGGCTTTGGTCGCCAATTCTTCAGGAAGCGTCCATTCGAACGGGTCGTCCCAGAGTCGGGTCATAATGCCTCCGAAAGTCTGCTCGACGGCCGCCGCGGCTCGAATTATCAATTCGCCGCAAGAATACGGCTCACCGGCTGGCTCGACCGCCAGAGGTTTCCAGAATAAGCGATCTTCCGGGACGCGCGACAAAACCTCCGATGATCTTGAGTCGGTGACGTCAAACTGGTTGCTGAAGAATTGGATAAGCTGGGACATGCCTCAACCAAGCGTTGGATTATACCGCTTCGCCGAGCCTGATGTCACTAGCGTTTAGCGATACGCCGGTCTTCCTCGTACATTCCGAGTCCATAATTCCTGCCGTTCCAGTTTATGCCGCTGCCTACGCGGCCTTTAACGCCGATTTTTGCACCCTTGGTCGGCACGGTGTCACGGGTGATGACCCAGAATGAACCCGTTCCATCGTCGATCTTATAAACGCCGCCGCGAACGTCGGTTCCGGGGATCGTGATGCCGTAGCTGTCACGAACTGTGCCTGCGACTGCGATTTCCTTATTGTTATATTTTGACGGATCAGCCTCGATGTCCGCGATCGAGGTACGTTCCGGGCAGCCGGTTGCGAGTAAAACCACCGCGAGAATTGACGATACTAAAGCGCCGTTGATTAGCTTTTTCATTTGATCACCCTTGGTTGTGGATTCTGCGGGGAAGAGTCTCAGTTGCACAAGATTCATTTTCGGCATTAAAGTTTGCCATATTTTTTCGTTTTTGCGATTCTCTTATCAAAGCTTTGTATAAATTGAACGGCTCAATAAGGTAACCTAAGTGATCCTAGCGAAACCTTCCGCGGACAGGTTCGTCTTTTCATCAAGCGTCGCCGCCGACACGTGGCATCCTCAGAAGGACCATAAGGCGTATGAGTGGTGGTACTTTGACGCGCTTTCCGACGATGGAAGCGAAGCGATAGTAATTGTCTTTCTCGATAATTTCATCTACTCGCCAAGGTATAACGTGGATGAGGTTCCGAATGGTACGGGCGGCGGCCATAGGTTCCCGGCTGTCTCATTTACTTATTTCGCCAATGGGAAGCAGGTCTACCGTGCAGAAAGCGAATTCCCGGAAAGCGAGTTCAGCGCGAGCGAAACGGAACCAAGGTGCCAGATCGGGCGATCGGGATTCAGGTTTGATTCGGCCTCGTACGGGTCCGGCTATCTAGTCTCGGTCGAATTGCCGTTGTCGCGCGGACGTCTGTTGAGAGCGAATCTGGAATGGTTGTCGATCGAGTCGGATTTTGCGTCAGCCCCGTTTTCTTATGACGAGACGGCCCACTGTTGGAACATGGTCGCACCGAGATCGGACGTAAGCGGGAAAATTTCTATAACTGACTCTCGCGGGCGTATTAGCGACACACGAAGCTTCCGCGGCACCGGCTATCACGACCATAACTTGGATAACCGTTGGCTTGCGAAAACGGTTAAGGAGTGGCAGTGGGGAAGGGCGCACTTTGCCCATTCGACAGCTGTTTTCTGCCGCTATGCCGAGATCGGCGAAGCACAAACTAGAACTCAGCTAATGTTGATCCGCGACGGTGAACTGCGGCAAGTTGATGCCATTTCCGACGAACAGCATTATGTTCGCGACAAGTTCGGTATTCGATATCCGACGCAGCTTTTAATGTCCAGTGATGATGGAACAAAGCTTGAAACAAGCCCGATCAAAGTCATTGATTCCAGTTTTTATCATCTTCGTTTTCTGAGCCGGATGAAACTCACCACGCCCGATGGTCGCGAACATGAGTCTTCGGGAATTACAGAATTTATTGCTCCGCGGGCCCTCAAGTATCGGTGGCTCAATTGGTTGAGCGACCTTCGGATAGGCAAGAACGGTAAAGGTTCGGTCTTTCGCTGATTTCGTCTCGACTAGAGGATTCCGGGCCGAAGTGTTAAACTGGAGCTTCGCGTGTAAGTTGCGAAGTCGTTCACTTATAACACTTTACCTGCATACCTTGGCGTACTCATATGACTCATAATCTCTTTAACAGCCGCAGCGAATTTTCCGCCGGTGACGGATCTACGGGAGTGTATTATTCGCTTCCGCAACTTGAAAAGGAAGGCCTGGGCCAGATATCGCGGCTTCCGATCTCGATCAGGATCGTTCTTGAATCGGTCTTGCGAAACTATGACGGCGGGAAGAAGATAAGCGAAGCAAATATCCGGGCTCTAGCATCCTGGGCTGACCAGACCGAGCGGACGGAGGAGATCCCGTTCGTCGTTGCTCGAGTCGTATTGCAGGATTTTACCGGTGTTCCGCTGCTGGTTGATTTGGCGGCGATGCGTTCCGCTGTGCTGAAAATGGGCAAGGACGTCTCTGTCATCGAACCTCTCGTGCCGGTCGACCTCGTTATTGACCATTCCGTCCAGGTCGACTACGCCGGCAGCGAAGCGGCATATATGCAGAACACAGAGATGGAGTTCAAGCGCAACGAGCAGCGCTATCGATTTCTAAAATGGGGCACACAGGCGTTCAGCGGTTTTAGTGTTATTCCTCCGGGGATCGGGATCGTCCACCAGGTTAACCTTGAGTATCTCGCGAAAGGTGTTTTCGAGCGTGAGGGCGTTTACTTTCCGGACTCGTTAGTGGGTACCGATTCGCATACGACGATGATCAACGGCCTTGGCATTGTTGGTTGGGGTGTCGGAGGCATCGAGGCTGAGGCTGGAATGCTAGGGCAGCCCGTTTATTTCCTGACACCTGATGTCGTCGGGGTCAATCTGACCGGTGAGCTGCCGCAAGGGGCGACCGCGACCGACCTGGTTCTGCGTGTCACCGAGATGCTTAGAAAGGCAAACGTCGTTGGTAAATTTGTCGAGTTCTTTGGCGAAGGAGCCGCGGCTCTAAACGCCACCGATCGAGCAACTATAGCGAACATGGCTCCTGAGTACGGAGCAACGATG